>JBEBUE010000239.1:0-5193 GCA_040393485.1 Herminiimonas sp. | reverse complement strand
CGCCGGAACGCCAGCCGCGGCCGTCGATCACCTGTTCGTTGGCGAGCACGGTCTGGTCGACCGGATCCCAGTTCACGGTCCCGGTTTTCTTGTAGATGATGCCTTTTTCCAGCATCTTCAGGAACATCCACTGGTTCCATTTGTAATATTCCGGACGGCAGGCAGTCATTTCGCGCGACCAGTCGATGGCCAGACCCATGGACGCCATTTGCGTCTTCATGTAATCGATGTTGGCGTAGGTCCACTGTGCTGGCGGCACATTGTTGGCCATTGCTGCGTTTTCCGCAGGCATGCCGAACGCGTCCCAGCCCATAGGCATCAGCACGTTGTAGCCATTCATCCGCAGATAGCGGTACATCACGTCATTGATCGTGTAGTTGCGCACATGCCCCATGTGCAGCTTGCCGGATGGATACGGCAGCATAGAGCAAGCGTAGAATTTCTTCTTGTCGTTGCCGTTTTTATCCTTGGCGTGTTCGACGGCCTTGTAAGCGTCGATTGCCTGCCAATGGTCGTGCGCCAATTTCTCTACTTCGGCGGGGCTGTATTTATCTTGCATGACGGATGGAGCCAAAAGTGAATGTGAACCCGTGATTATACTGGTTCGCCCACTAGGATGGCGCGCCGTAGCGCCAGCAATTGATGCCGGATCAGGCTAGTTTGAGTTCCAGCGCTGGATTTTCGCCGTAATCGGCATAGCGCTCGTTGATACCTTCTATGCAAAAGGCGACTTCTTCGAGGATGTCGGGGGCGTTTTTCTGCAGGATGGCTGCATGATCGACGACGATCTGCAGTTTTTCGTTGGGCTTCAAACGAAATTTGCACATGCCGTCTTCATCCCGCAAATAGCTGAGGCAATCGACCCATGCATCCATATTTGCGCCATAAAAGTCGGGAAAGCCGAAAGCAGCCTTGCAGGCGGCGTGAAAAGAGGAGGCATCGGTGATGCTCTCACCATTTAAATGAACGACAGCCATGTTTTACTTCTTGTGGGATTGCGGTGTTTCGGTCACAAAGCCAAGCTTGGTGATGCCATTGCCTTGCGCCGCGGCCATGACTTGCGCGATGACTTCGTAGCGGGTGCCCTTGTCGGCGCGTAATTGCACTTGCGGCTGCGGTTGCTGCTTGGCAGCAACCGTCAGTCTGGCGTCGAGTTCATCCAGCGTGAGCGGATCGTTGTTCCAGAAAATCGTGCCGGCGCCATTGATGGATACCGAAATCGTGGTCGGTTCAGTCTGTGCCGGTGCCGACCGGGCGCTCGGCAAATCGAGTTTGATCGCATGCGTGAACAATGGGGCGGTGATGATAAAGATCACCAGCAGCACCAGCATGACGTCGACCATAGGCGTAACGTTGATGTCGGCCATCGGGCCAGCCTGTTGCTTGTCGTTGAATCCGCCGAATGCCATCTTGGTCTCCCGGAAGCTTACTTGCCGACGCGTGCGCCGGTGGTCAGGTAGGCGTGTAAATCGTGGGCGAACGCATCCAGTTCGGCCAGTGTAATGCGATTGACGCGGGTGAACGCGTTGTAGGCCAACACGGCCGGGATCGCTACTGCCAGTCCGAGTGCTGTCATGATCAGTGCTTCGCCGACCGGACCCGCAACTTTATCGATCTGGATGGTGCCTGACGACGACACCGCGACCAGCGCGTGATAAATGCCCCACACCGTACCAAACAAGCCGATGAACGGAGCGGTGGAGCCGACCGACGCCAGCAAGGTCAGGCCGGTTTCCAGGCGCGATGAAACGCGGTTGATTTCCTGGCGCAGCGTGCGGGTGATCAATTCACCCGGGTCGGTGTTGGCATTCAGGGAATTTGCATGCGGTTTGATGTTGGCAGCTTCGACGCTTTGTGCGGCCAGCGGCGTGTAGACGTTTTCGCTATCGCTTTGCTTGATCGTGGCGATCGCATCGGTCAGTGTCGGCGCTTGCCAGAAGCCGTCCAGCGCAGCGGCACTGCGACGTATGCGCCATGAACTCCATGCCTTGGACAGGATGTAATACCAGCTCAGGATGGACATGATCAGTAGCACGTACGCAACGCTATGCGAAACGGCATCGCCCTGTGCCCAGTAGTGCGCGAGTCCCAGGCTTTGCTCTGCTGCTGTTGAATTCATGTTGGCTATCCGAGAGTTATTTTGAGTAAGTTACGCAGGGATCAGCGCAAGCCGAGTACGTCCTGCATGTCGTACAGGCCGGTCTTCTTGTCAGCCAGGAAGCGGGCGGCACGCAAGCTGCCATGCGCGTAACTGACGCGGCTCGACGATTTGTGCGAAATTTCTATGCGTTCGCCGGTGCCGGCAAACAGCACGGTGTGGTCACCGATGATGTCGCCACCGCGTACGGTAGCGAAGCCTATCGACGAAGGATCACGTGCACCAGTCACGCCTTCACGCGCCCATACCGCGACATCGTTGAGTTCCTTGCCGAGGGCGCCGGCTATCACTTCACCCATTTTGATCGCAGTACCGGATGGTGCGTCGACTTTGTGGCGATGATGGGCTTCGATGATTTCGATGTCATAGCCTTCCGAAAAATTCTTCGCAGCCATTTCCAGTAACTTCATGGTGACGTTCACGCCTACGCTCATATTCGGCGCAAACATGATGGCAGTTTTTTCTGCAGCGGCAGCGATCGCGGCTTTGCCCGCGGCATCGAAGCCGGTGGTGCCTATGATCATTTTGATGTTGTGCGCGGCGCAGTACTCGAGATGCTTGAGCGTGCCTTCAGGGCGGGTAAAGTCGATCAGAAAGTCGGCGTCAGCCAGCCCTTTAGCGAAATCGGATTCAATGAGTACGCCGCTGGGGTTGCCGAGGAAAGCAGCGGCATCGGTACCGATAGCCGGTGATGCTGCGATATCCAGTGCGCCGGCAAGTTTGGCATCCGGTGCTTCCAGGATGGTTTCGATCAGCATGTGGCCCATACGGCCGGACGCACCCGCTACTGCGATTTTCAGTTGATTCATGTGTTCAGGATTCGTTGATTATTTGTTTGCTGCTTTGGCTTTGTCTGCGATACGTGCCAGGTAGTCTTTTTCGGTCGGCAGGTCGCCACCGCCTTCGAAGGACGAAACCAACTTGTCCTTGAAGTGGACTGTGACACGGCTGCTGGTGATTTCGCCATTCCCTTTTTGCATACGAAACGCGTAGTCCCAGCGATCTGCGTGGAATACATCAGTCAGCAAAGGTGTGCCGAGCAGGAAGATGACTTGATCTTGCGTCATGCCTTCTTTCAGCTGGGCGACCATTTCTTGCGAAACAAAGTTGCCTTGCTGGATGTCAGGACGGTATGGCGAGAAAATGCCGAGGAAGCGCTTTTCACGTTTGACTTGTACACCGCTGCTGGCTGCGGCTGGCGCGGCTGCTGCCACTGCTGGCTTGGCTTCGGTAGCTGCGGTAGTGGCTGCTGCTTCCGCTGCCACTTTTTCTTCGCTGGCTGCTACTGCTGCTGGCTGGGTGGCTGGTTTGGCTGCAGGCTTGGCCGCAGCGGCGACCGGTGCGGGTTCGTCTATCAGCGGATTTTTCGAGGCGCATCCTGCGAGTACGCTTGCCAAAACGAGGCAAAATGTACCAGCGAGGAGCGGGGCGCGATTAGAATGACGGGGCAGCATTTGCATATGGGATCTCAAGGGATTGAGCAATTGTACGAAAACACTATATGATAAGGCAGATATCCTTAATATGAGCAAGAACATGCCGAACAATCCATCCGAGTTAAAAGCCAGCGGCCTCAAAGCGACGCTGCCACGACTAAAAATCCTCGATATTTTCCAGACTGCCGAAGTACGCCATTTGAGCGCGGAAGACGTCTATAAGATGTTGCTGGCCGACAATCTGGATGTCGGCCTGGCAACGGTTTACCGTGTTTTGACCCAATTCGAGCAAGCTGGCTTGCTGCAGCGCAATCACTTTGAAACCGGTAAGGCCGTGTTCGAACTGAATGAAGGTTCGCACCATGACCATCTGGTTTGCCTGGATTGCGGCAAGGTCGAAGAGTTTTTTGATGCTGAAATTGAAAAACGCCAGGTACGTATCGCTGAAGAGCACGGCTTTGAAATTGCCGACCATGCGCTGGCTTTGTACGGACACTGCAAGAATTGCAAAAAAGCTAAAAAATAAACCTGGCTTTTCATGAAAACCATGCCGGCGCAAACCGCCTGCATGGTTTTTTTACGGTTTTTTCTTGGTGGATTTAGCCTGGAGTATGGCTGAGGGCATTGGAAAGCAGTTTGGCGGTGATGTCGACGATAGGAATCACGCGTTCATAAGCCATGCGGGTCGGGCCAATCACGCCCAGGGTACCGACGACTTTGCCATTCACTGTGTAAGGCGAGGTCACCACGCTCATCTGGTCCATCGGTACCAGGCTGGATTCGCCACCAATAAAGATCTGCACGCCGGTCGCCTTGTTTGACACATCCAGCAATTGCATCAGGCTGGTTTTTTGTTCGAACAGGTCGAATAGCTGACGCAGGGACACCATATTCGATGACAGGTCGCTGACGCTGAGCAGATTGCGTTCACCGGAAATGACGACATCATCGCTATTGTCATTCATGGCATCGCTGCCCGCTTCAACTGCCGCCTGCATCAAGCGCGTCATATCGTCGCGCAACTGCTTCAATTCACCCTGCAAACGTATCCTTACTTCGTCAAAGCTGAGGCCGCCGTAATTCTGGTTGATGTAATTCGCAGCCTGTATCAGCTGGCTCGGTGTGTAGTCGACATCCGTCAGCAGCAGGCGATTTTGCACGTCGCCGCTCGGACTGACGATGACCAGCAGTATGCGTTTTTCCGACAGGCGCAGGAAATCGATTTGCTGGAATACCGATTCATGCCGTGGCGTCATGACGATGCCGGCGAATTCGGACAGTGACGACAGAATTTGCGCTGCGTTGGAAATAATTTTTTGCGAAGAGCCGGTTTGCAGCGAATTCTGCAATTTCGATTCGAGCGCGCTTTCATCTATCGATTGCACGGTCAGCAAGGTGTCAACGAACACACGGTAGCCGCGCGGCGTTGGTACGCGGCCAGCCGAGGTGTGCGGGCTGGCGACAAAGCCCATCTCTTCCAGGTCGGCCATCACATTGCGTATGGTTGCAGGTGACAGGTCGAGGCCGGAGATCTTGGAAAGCTCGCGCGAACCGACCGGCATGCCGTCGGCTATATAGCGTTCGACCAGGGCTTTCAGC
>JBEBUE010000238.1:0-5218 GCA_040393485.1 Herminiimonas sp. | reverse complement strand
AATTTGGCAGCACCGAATTCACCGTCAATATCAATGGTTCGCCACGCGTACTGGACGAGCTGAACGATTTGCCAGTACGCAGCGTCAATGGCGCAACGACCTATCTTGGTGAAGTCGCGCATGTGCGTGACGGCTTTACGCCGCAAACCAACATCGCCAGACAGGATGGCCAGCGCGGCGTGCTCTTGTCACTGCTGAAAAATGGCGGTGCTTCGACGTTGGAGATTGTCGATTCGGTACGTGCATCATTGGCTGAAATCATCCCGACCCTGCCGGATGACGTGAAGGTCACCGCATTGTTTGACCAGTCGGTTTTCGTCAAGGCGGCGATCAGCGGTGTGATGCATGAAGCCCTGATTGCGGCCTGCCTGACCGCGACCATGATCCTGCTCTTCCTCGGCAACTGGCGCACTACCTGCATCATCGCGATTTCGATTCCATTGTCGGTGCTGTCATCGATATTGGCGCTGCATGCGCTGGGCGAGACCATTAACATCATGACCCTGGGCGGACTAGCGCTGGCGATTGGTATCCTGGTTGATGATGCGACCGTCACCATAGAAAACATAGAGCGTTATCTGCATCTTGGTCATGACCTGGAAACGGCGATTCTGGAAGGTGCGGGTGAGATTGCGATCCCGACGCTGGTGGCGACCTTGTGTATTTGTATCGTCTTCGTCCCGATGTTCTTCCTGACCGGCGTTGCACGTTATCTGTTCGTGCCGCTGGCCGAGGCGGTGATGTTTGCGATGATCGCGTCCTACATCCTGTCGCGTACGCTGGTGCCGACGCTGGTGATGCTCTTCATGCGTAAATCGCACGGCAGCGGCCAGCCTGCAGTGCAGGACAAACCGAATTTGCTGCAACGTGTTTACCTGAGTTTCGACGCACGTTTCGAACGTATGCGGCGTGGCTACATCCTGGTCCTGAGTGCGCTGCTGCCGCGCCGCCGCTTTTATGCAGCGGTCTTCCTCGGCTTCACGGTGCTGTCCAGCGGCTTGTATTTCACACTGGGACAGGATTTCTTCCCTAGTGTCGATGCGGGTCTGGCGCGCCTGCATTTCCGTGCGCCGACGGGTACGCGTATTGAAGAAACCGCCCGTCTGGCAGATGAAATTGAAGCAGTGATACGTGAGACCATCCCGGCGAATGAACTGGAAACCGTGCTGGACAATCTCGGGCTGCCGTATAGCGGTATCAATCTGTCATATAGCAATGCCGGCACCATCGGCACATTCGACGGTGAAATACAGATCGCCCTGAAGAAAGGGCACGCGCCTACCAACGATTATGTGAAGCAATTGCGAGCCGAACTGCCGAAACGCTTCCCCGGCATAGAGTTCTATTTCCAGCCTGCCGATGTGGTGACGCAAATCCTGAACTTCGGTTTGCCTGCTGCCATCGACGTGCAGTTTGCTGGTAACAACATCAAGGAAAATTATCGCCTGGCAGCACAGTTGCAAAATGCAGTGAAGCAGATCCCGGGCGCAGTCGATGTCTACATCCGTCAGCGGATCGACCAGCCTGCGATGCAACTGACCATGGATCGCAGTCGCTTGCAGCAGATGGGTCTGAGCGCAGCGAATGTGGCGCAAAACGTGCTGATCCCGCTGTCCGGCAGTTCGCAGACGGCACCGGCGTTCTGGCTGAATCCGGCTAACGGCATCGCCTACAACATCACGGTACAGACGCCGCAGTACAAGATAGACAGCTTGGATGCGTTGATGCAAATCCCGGTCGGAACCGGCAGTGCAAACACACCTACCCAATTGCTGAGTAACCTGGTCGATGTTAAAACTAGCCGGGAGCAATCGGTGGTGTCGCGTTACAACATCACGCCGGTGATCGATCTATACGTCAGCGTCAGCGGGCGTGACCTCGGTTCGGTGGCGCGTGAAGTGGAGAAGGCGATAGAACCGATACGCGCGCAATTGCCTAAGGGATCGAAGATCAATATGCGTGGCCAGGTTGAAACCATGCAGTCTTCCTTTGTCGGCCTCGGTATCGGTTTGCTGATGGCCATCGTGCTGGTGTACTTGCTGATCGTGGTCAACTTCCAGTCGTGGATAGATCCGCTGATCATTATCACTGCCTTGCCGGCTGCGCTAGCCGGGATCGCCTGGATGCTGTTCCTTACCGGTACTACGCTAAGTGTACCGGCGTTGACGGGTGCCATCATGACGGTGGGCGTGGCGACGGCGAATAGTATTTTGATGGTGTCGTTTGCACGGCAGCGCTTGCTGGCCGGCGAGCCACCCCTGTCCGCGGCGCTGGAAGCCGGTGCGACCCGCTTGCGTCCGGTGCTGATGACGGCGTTGGCGATGATCATCGGGATGTTGCCTATGGCGCTGGGCTTCGGCGAAGGCGGTGAGCAAAATGCACCATTGGGCCGCGCCACTATCGGTGGCCTGTTGTTTGCAACTGCCTCCACCCTATTCTTTGTGCCGCTGGTATTTGCCGGCGTCCATCAATTCCTGGCGCAGCGCGCAGCCAAAAAAGGTTTGCCGCCGCCGCATAATGCCGTACTCGAAGGAAATAGCTGATATGACTCAAGATCGCCACTCCACTATCGGAATCCACGGCCTGAAGGACCATCAGGCCGCGCACGGAATACAACGCTTGCATCTGTTGTCACGCACGCGGAAGTTTGCGCTGATCGTCGTCGGCGTCCTGCTGATAGGCGCTGCAATAGTCATCGGCCTGCGCTTCGCGAAAGCGACTGAACTGGCCGAGGTATCGAAGCAGCAAGCCACGCGCTATGTTTCCGTGACCAGCCCACGCAGCTCGGCGACGGACAATGTGCTGCGCCTGCCGGGGTCGCTGCAGGGAATTATCGAAGCCCCTATCAATGCGCGCACGAATGGTTATGTCAGTCGCTGGGTGAAAGACATCGGTGATCCGGTCAAGCGGGGTGATTTGCTGGCAGTGATCGATACACCGGAAGTCGCACAACAATTGAACGAAGCCAAGGCGACACAGGCACAAGCCACCACCAACCTGCAATTGGCGAAGAGTACCTTCGAGCGTTGGGATGCGCTGCGCAAGCGCGATGCAGTATCGCAACAAGACCTGGATGAGAAGCGCAATGCACTGGCCGTTGCGGTCGCAGCAGATAACTCGAGCAAGGCTGCCGTACAACGCTTACAAGACCAGCTCGGCTATAGCCGCATCGTTGCCCCCTTCGATGGCATTGTGACGCGCCGTAATATAGATATCGGTACCCTGGTCGATGCAGGTGGTGCTACGCGTGTGTTGTTTACGCTGGCCAAAAGCGATCCGTTACGTGTTTATGTTTACGTGCCGCAAAGTTATTCGGGACAGATCAAGGCAGGTAACACAGTGGACATTACGCTGAGTGAAATGCCGGGCAAAGTATTTGCAGGCAAGATCGCCCGTACTGCAGGTGCAATTGATACGGCCACCCGTACCTTGCAGGTCGCAATCGATTTGCCGAATGCCGATGGCACATTACTGCCTGGGGCTTATGCGCAAGTCGCCATCAAGGCTAGCGGTGGCGGTGCAAATTCGCTGACGATCCCGAACAATACCTTGCTGTTCCGCCCGGAAGGTCCGCGCGTGGCGATCGTTGGTGACGACGGCAAAGTGCGGTTGCAACCGGTGGTGATTGCACGTGAGCTGGGTGTAGATATTGAATTGGCGAGCGGTGTGACGGCGCAAGACAAACTGATCATTAATCCCGCTGACTCGCTCAGCAATGGTGATGCAGTCAGCGTGATCACTCCGCCAGCGAGCAAGACAACGGCACCAGCCGCGCCCGCTGCACCTGCTACAGGCAAGGGGAAAGCGTCGTGATCCTGCGTCGTACACCGGCTTTCGCGTCCTTGCTGGCGCTGCTGATATTGGGCGGCTGTGCGGTCGGTCCCGACTACCAGCGCCCGCAAGCACCCGTAGCGCAGGCTTGGAAAACCGAAGCTGGCTGGCAAGCCAGCAATCCGCGTGACCATGAATTAAAAGGTGCGTGGTGGAAGATATTTGGTGATGCCGAACTGAACGCCTTGCAGGAGCAGGCGCTGAAGAATGGCCAAACCATGGTGATCGCACAAGCCCGCGTTGACCAGGCACGGGCGCAGGCGAATGTTGCGAACAGCTCTTTCTTTCCCAAGCTAGGTGCGCAGGCTGGTACTGCACGTAACCGTACCTCGGCAGATCGTCCACTGACTAATTACAACACACAGAATACATCGGTCATCCAGAACGATTTCAATGCCGCCTTTACAGTCAGTTATGAGCTTGATTTATTTGGTCGTGTGCGCCGTACCGCTGAAAGTGCTGGTGCCAGTGCGCAACAAGCGCAGGCAGATTTTGAAAATACGCGCCTGGTACTGACCGCCGAGCTGGCCGCCGATTACCTGGTGCTGCGCCAGACCGATGCCGAGATCGATGTATTGCAGCAAACGCTGGCGGCACAAACCAAGGCGCTGGATTTTATTTCGGCGCGACACGAACTGGGCGCGGCTTCCGGCCTCGATCTCAACCAGCAGCAGGGATTAACTGCGGCGACGCAGACCCAGCTGACCTTGCTACAGGACCAGCGCGCACGTTATCAAAATGCGATAGCGACATTGGTGGGTGTACCGGCACCTGATTTCAGATTGCCGGTAAAACTGGGCAAAACAGAAGTGCCTGCGATACCACTGACGGCACCGGCAGCATTGCTGGAGCGTCGTCCGGACATTGCCGCTGCCGAACGTGCGATGGCTGCCGCCAATGCGCAGATAGGTGTGGCGCGCAGTGCGTATTTCCCGTCACTGGGCTTATCGGGTTTGTATGGCAGCGATGCGAACCAGCTTAGCAATTTGTTTAGTGCGCCGGCATTGTTATGGTCTATCGGCGTCAGCGCCACGCAAACCATTTTTGATGGCGGGCGCACCAAGGCAAATGTTGAGTTTGCCAAAGCGGGTTACCAGCAAGCGGTTGCCAACTATAGACAAAGCGTGCTGGTGGCGATGCAGGAAGTGCAGGATGGTTTGAACAGTGATCTTGCACTGGCGCAGGCTATAGCGTCGGCCAAGGTGGCGGCAGATAGCGCGGATCGTTCGCTCGGTTTGTCGACGGACAGATACCAGAGTGGAATCACAACCAATCTGGAAGTAGTGGTAGCGCAGCAAACCTTCCTTAATTATCGTCGTCAGGAAGTGCAGCTGAACGGGCAGCGCCTGGTCAATACGGTGAAGTTGATCAAGGCATTGGGTGGCGG
>JBEBUE010000237.1:0-5268 GCA_040393485.1 Herminiimonas sp. | reverse complement strand
AAACGTATCCATGCTGCTCATACCTGCCATCGATCTTAAAGACGGTCACTGCGTTCGCCTGAAACAAGGCGATATGGACCAGGCCACCGTATTTTCCGAAGACCCTGCCGAAATGGCGCGTCACTGGTTACTGCAAGGCGCACGTCGACTGCATCTGGTTGATTTGAACGGCGCGTTTGCCGGTAAGCCGAAGAATGAGTCGGCCGTCAAATCCATTTTGCAGGCAGTACGCGAATACGCGGAGCAAAACGGTATTGAAGAAATTCCCGTACAACTGGGCGGCGGTATTCGCGATCTGGATACCATCGAGCGCTATCTTGATGATGGCCTGAGCTACATCATTATCGGTACTGCAGCGGTCAAGAACCCTGGCTTCCTGCATGATGCTTGCAGCGCTTTCCCGGGCCAGATCATTGTTGGCCTCGATGCCAAGGACGGCAAGGTCGCAACCGATGGCTGGAGCAAGCTGAGCGGTCACGAAGTGATCGACCTGGCGAAGAAATTTGAAGATTACGGCTGTGAATCGATTATTTACACCGATATCGGCCGTGACGGCATGATGGGCGGCGTGAATATCGAAGCGACGGTCAAGCTGGCACAAAGCATGACAATTCCGGTGATTGCTTCCGGCGGCGTGCACAATATCAAGGACGTTGAAGCGCTGTGCGCGGTCCAGGACGAAGGTATCGAAGGCGTGATTTGTGGTCGTTCGATTTATGAAGGCACGCTGGACTTGCGCTCGGCGCAGGATCGTGCGGATGAGTTGACGGACGAAGCACCGGAAGCGGACGCATGACACTGGCAAAACGCATCATTCCCTGTCTCGATGTCACAGCTGGTCGCGTCGTCAAGGGTGTCAATTTCCTCGAGTTGCGCGATGCCGGCGACCCGATAGAAATCGCGCGTCGCTATGATGAGCAGGGCGCTGACGAAATCACTTTTCTCGATATCACTGCGACTTCTGATGGTCGTGACCTGATTCTCGACATCATCGAGGCGGTTGCTTCACAGGTATTTATTCCATTGACCGTAGGTGGTGGTGTGCGCGCGGTTGACGATGTGCGCCGCTTGCTGAATGCCGGCGCGGACAAGGTCGGCATTAACAGTTCTGCCATCAGCAACCCGCAGCTGGTATTTGATGCGTCACAAAAGTACGGTTCGCAATGTATCGTTGTGGCCATCGATGCGAAGAAAGCATCGGATGGACGCTGGGAAGTATTTACGCATGGCGGTCGCAAGGCTACCGGCCTGGACGCGGTCGAATGGGCCAAGAAAATGCAAAGCCTGGGTGCCGGTGAAATCCTGCTGACCAGCATGGATAGAGATGGTACCAAGATAGGTTTCGACCTGGACCTGACGCGTGCAGTATCAGATGCAATCAGCATCCCGGTGATCGCTTCCGGCGGCGTTGGCGGTTTGCAGGATCTGGCGGATGGCGTCAAGGTTGGTCGCGCTGATGCGGTGCTGGCTGCCAGCATCTTCCATTATGGCCAGCACACGGTGCAGGAAGCCAAGCGTTTCATGGCAGATCAAGGTATTCCGATGAGGTTGGTATGAGCAGCAATGCTAAATGGTTGAATAAAGTGAAGTGGGATGAACACGGCCTGGTGCCGGTCATCGCACAGGAAGTCGGCACCAATGATGTGTTGATGTTTGCGTGGATGAACCGTGATGCGCTGGCCAAGACCATAGAGTCGGGCGAAGCGATCTATTGGAGCCGTTCGCGCAAGAAGTTGTGGCACAAGGGCGAAGAGTCCGGCCATACGCAAAAAGTGCATGAAGTACGGTTGGATTGCGATGAAGACGTGGTCTTGCTCAAGGTTGAGCAAGTCGGTGCGATCGCCTGTCATACCGGACGCCACTCCTGCTTCTTCCAGAAGTTCGAAGGCGGCGCCAAGGACGGTGACTGGGAAACAGTCGAGCCCGTACTGAAAAATCCGGAAACGATCTATAAGTAAAGGCAGAGTCGCATGAGTGAAACCCTGAAGCGCCTGGCGGCCGTGATTGAATCGCGTAAACCGGCGAATGGTGGTGATCCGGAGAAATCGTATGTAGCGCGCTTGTTCAGCAAGGGCGACGACGCGATCTTGAAAAAGATAGGCGAAGAAGCGACCGAACTTGTGATGGCAGCCAAGGATGCGCGCGTAAGCGCTGATAAATCTAAGGTGCTGTACGAGTGCGCCGACCTTTGGTTTCATTCCGCGGTCTTGCTGGCGCAATTCGATTTGACGCCGCAGGATGTTTTGAATGAGCTGGCGCGTCGCGAAGGCATCTCCGGAATTGAAGAAAAAGCTGCGCGTAAAGCAGACTAATTATCACCACATCTGATACGCTGGCGTTGAGAACCAACTACGATGGAGTTTCATTTGGATAATTGCATTTTTTGTAAAATTGCCGCGAAACAAATTCCTGCGCAGATTATTTACGAAGACGACGATCTGCTCGCATTCAACGATATCAATCCTGCCGCTCCGGTCCATTTCCTGATCGTTCCAAAAAAACATGTGGCGACCCTGGCTGATTGCACGGCTGAAGACGCTGCATTGTTGGGTAAAATATCTTTGCTCGCGCCCAAGTTGGCCAAAGAGCAGGGAGTTGGTTACAAAGCAGATGGTGCCGGCCCTGGCACCGGCGGTTTTAAAACGCTATTCAATACCGGACCGGATGGTGGGCAAGAGGTGTACCATCTGCATATGCACGTGCTAGGCGGACCGCGTCCGTGGCGCAGATCACTGGCTTAAAACAATAATTCTAGAATTAGGGCGGCAACGCTTAACAAGGAGAAAATGATGGGTTCATTTAGCATCTGGCACTGGTTGATTGTACTGGTCATCGTGATGCTGGTATTCGGCACCAAAAAACTCGGCAATATGGGTTCGGATGTCGGCAAGGCGGTCAAAGGCTTTAAAGACGGCATGAAGGGCGAAGATGACAAGCCTGCTGCCCAGAACGCTGCGCCATCGCAGGTTGCCGACAAAGGCACTGTCGATGTTGAAGTGAAAGAAAAGTCGAACAGCTGATCATCTTGCGGGTAACGAGGCCGCATGGCCTGAACTTGCCCGCATTATGTCCAGCCTATCGCTAATCATATGATCGATATCGCCTTCTCCAAGCTCGCGATCATTGGTGTTGCGGCACTGGTTTTCATCGGTCCGGAAAAACTGCCGAAAGTGGCGCGTATGGCCGGTACTTTGTTCGGCCGTGCGCAGCGCTATATCAATGATGTCAAATCCGAAGTGAGTCGCGAGATGGAACTCGACGAGTTGCGCAAGATGCACCAGGAGGTGCAGTCTGCTGCCAGCGATGTCGAACGTTCGATTACGCAAGGGGTGTCGCAAGCCGAGAGCTCCTTGCATTCGGCCTGGGACGACGTGGCGTCGGCAGATGTCGAGCTCAATCCGCTGATGGAGCCGCCGACCTACGACGAGGCCTCGGCCAAATCCAAAACTTTCCGCAAAAAGAAACTCGCACATACCTCGGCGATTCCGTCCTGGTACAAGCGCCAAAGCGGCCAAAAATCACGCGTGATTTCCGGTGCTGCCCGCATGGCAAAACATACGCCTGCGCATGCCCGTAAATCTTCGCCCTTTTTTCATTAATGACCGGATCAAGTACGCAGCAGAGTGCAGCGGTTTATAACTTATTCCCGGATACCTGAGATGAATGTCGTCGCGCCATAATGAATGAAGAAAAGAACATGACCGGTACCGAAGACTCATTCATTTCGCACCTGATTGAGCTGCGTAGCAGGCTGATGAAGGCCTCGCTCGTAGTGATCGTGATTTTCCTGTGCCTGATGCCCTGGGCTGGCGACATTTATGATGTGCTGGCACGTCCTATGATGCTGGCGCTGCCGGAAGGCAGCAAGATGATTGCAACCGGGGTGATCACGCCGTTCCTGATCCCGGTCAAGGTCACCATGTTGGTAGCTTTCCTGCTGTCGCTGCCATGGGTCTTGTACCAATTGTGGGCTTTTATCGCGCCCGGCCTGTATACGCATGAAAAGAAGTTGATCGCACCGTTGGTTATTTCATCATCGGCCCTGTTTGTGGTCGGCGTGGCGTTTTGTTACTTCTTTGTGTTCGGCGTTATCTTCCATTTCATCAATAACTTCGCGCCCAAGTCGATTTCGGTGGCGCCGGATATTGATAGTTACTTTGGTTTTGTCATGACGATGTTCATCGCCTTCGGCCTGACTTTTGAAGTGCCGGTGATCGTAATCGTGCTGGTACGTATGGGTTTGGTTTCCGTTGAGAAGCTCAAGCAGATACGTCCATACGTCATCGTTGGCGCGTTTGTAATCGCCGCCATCGTGACCCCGCCTGACGTCATGAGTCAGCTGCTGCTGGCTGTGCCGCTGTGCTTGCTGTATGAGGTGGGTTTATTGCTGGCGCCGATGTTTGTACGTATTACGCAAGCGCCCAAAGAATCCGAATCGATCTGAATGTTGACGCGCAGGCCCCGCCTGCGCTTGGTTTGATTCTTAAGCCTGGCGCAGCCAGGTAACCAGTGCGTATGCATCCTTGAAGTCGGATGCCAGCATTTTCCCCAGATCGGCGACTTTCCTGACGTCGACTTCGTGCCAGACGATGAAGTTTTTCAGCTTGATGTATTCCAGGTGCGGAACATCGGCATCAAAGCCTTTAGGCGGTCGACTCAACTTTCCCTCTTGCTGTAACTCGCCGTAAGTCTCTTTTAGCTTTTTGTTTTTCAACAGCTTGGAAAATCCTGCTGCATCGTTGATCACGTGCTGACGGATCGCGCGCAGGCGCTCCGGTGGCGGCATCCATTCACCGGCTGCTATCAGCAGGGTGCCGGTTTCATTGATGTGGAAGTAGTAGGTAGGGCCGCCACCCTGATGCGGTCTTTTCAGGCCGCTGGCATTGATCGCTGCGGAGAAGTGCGTTTTGTAAGGGATCTTTTCCCTGGAAAAGCGCATGTCACGATTAATGCGAAACAATGCTTTCTTGGGATTGCAGCCTGCGACCGCTGGATCGAACTTGCTGAGATCAGCGATTAATTGCGTGACCAGTTCCAGGAATTCGGCGCGCAGGATGTCGTAGCGCGGCTTGTTCATGACGAACCATGCACGATTGTTGTTCTCGGATAGCTCTGCCAGGAATTGGGTGAGATCGCGTATGTGCATGGTCGTGTTCGTGTTTGCTGTTGTTACTCGGAGCGTTGGGCTGCCCGTGGTCGTTTGCCGACCATGATGTTCAAATTGGTTTCCTGGTTGCGGCGCAGGACGACTACCTTGGCTTTGGTGCC
>JBEBUE010000236.1:0-5269 GCA_040393485.1 Herminiimonas sp. | reverse complement strand
ACACGGCCGCAAATTGTGGGAGATAGCCGGCGTATACGTCTGTAAATTCATATAAAGAACGGTGTCTTAAGCGTTTTGGTTATAAGCAAATGACAATTCCATCATTATCAGGAGGGCGCAGACCCTGTATCCTGACGACCGATGTTGCCGAGTTATAAGGTAATCGTTATAATGAGAACGATTCTCAAGTAATGTATTCTGACCAATTCCCATCATGCAGCGCAGGTGGCAATACTTACAGGCTGGCCTGCTGATGTCTGCGATAGTGAGTCCCGACTGGTAAAATACGCGCTCCTTTTTCGGGGAAACCCGGAGCGTCTGTCGGCACGCGTCGCAAGCTGTTTGCTCGTCTGTCCCGCTTGTTTGCACAAAGATAATTTGATATTTAGGATGTATTGATTTTATGGCTGCTTTTGACACTGTTCGTGTTCTCTCTGTACACCACTGGAACGACACGCTGTTTTCCTTCACCACCACTCGTGAACCAAGCTTCCGCTTCGAAAGCGGCCATTTCGTCATGATCGGTTTGCCGATCGATGGCAAGAATGTGTTGCGTGCTTATAGTATTGCCAGCCCTTCATGGGAAGAGCACCTGGAATTCCTGTCGATCAAGGTGCAGGACGGCGCGCTGACCAAACATCTGCAAAACCTGAAAGTTGGCGATGAAGTACTGGTCGGCCGCAAGCCTACCGGTACGCTGGTTATCTCCGATCTGCTGCCAGCCAAGCGTTTGTTCCTGTTCGGTAGCGGCACTGGCCTGGCACCGTTCATGAGCATCATCCGTGATCCGGATACCTATGAACGCTTCGACCAGGTCGTACTGGTACACGGTGTGCGTCTGGTGAGCGAGCTGGCTTACCGTGATTACGTTGCCAATGAATTGTTGCAAATCGAAGGCCTGGGTGAAGAGATCGCAGCCAAGCTGCTGTACTACCCAACCGTGACACGCGAACCTTTCGTCAATGAAGGCCGTATCACAACCGCAATCTCGACCGGCAAAATGTGCGAAGACCTGGGTATCGATCCTATGAGCCCGCTGACTGACCGCGCGATGATTTGCGGTAGCCCTGAGATGTTGAAAGACACCGCTGGCGAACTCGACAAACTCGGCTTTGAAGTATCGCCAGGTATTGGTCAGCCAGGTGACTATGTGATCGAACGCGCGTTTGTCGATCGCGGTTAAAGGTTAAATATTGCGTATGCGGTGGTGGCCTTGGCTGCCAGTCGCAAACCGGAAAATGGCGCTGAATGTTGAATGAACATTCAGCGCCATTTTTATTGCCTGTTTCCCTTCACAATTCTTTACCTTATGGAAACCGGGATTGTCTTGATAATACCCGGCAGACTCGTTATCTTTAGGTGCCGTTTATCCGATGCATGTATCGCCGGATATATGGCATCGCCAGCCACGCCATCACATTTTGGAATAGCCAGCCAGTCCGGGCAGGACACGTCCACACGCCGTAATCCCCTTGTCATGCCCATGCTCTAAGGTGGCGCTTTCATGCAACACCCTAAGCCACAACCTGTAGTCCGCATCTGAATTATTCCCGCGTTGTGGCAATAGCTATCGACGTGTATGCATCAACCTATTTAATCACTCACTTTTCGTATGCCTTTGCCCATGAAGTCTTCTTCCTTTTTCGTCGGACTGCGTCAGCGCCTTTTTAGTCGCCGTGCGTTGATCGCTCTGTTGATTTTGCTGGTCGCGGCTGCCAGCTCTTGGGGCTGGAAAAAGTTCTACGGCAAAAAGGATCCGCGTGAAATGTATCAGGTCGCGGAAGTGCAACGGGGCGATATCCAGGATCTGGTAACGGCAACCGGTACCGTGCAGCCACTGGAGTATGTGGATGTGGGTGCGCAGGTGTCGGGGCAATTGAAGAAGCTGTATATCGAAGTTGGTTCGGTCGTGAAAGAGGGCGACTTGCTCGCCGAGATCGACCCTACCGTTTTCCTGGCGCAAGTGGATGCGCGCCGTGCGGGTTTGCGTAATCAATTGGCGACAATGAAAGATCGCGAGTCACAGCTGGCACTGGCAACCCTGCAATACAACCGCCAAAAGAATCTGATCGCGGCAGATGCCACTACGGCGGATGCACTGCAAACGGCGGAAGCGGCATTGCGTTCAGCCAAAGCGCAAATCGATGCATTGCAGGCACAGATCGAACAGACGCAATCGACCTTGCGTGCCGATGAAGCCAACCTCAACTACGCAAAAATTTATGCGCCTATGGATGGCACGGTGGTATCACTGACTGCACGCCAGGGCCAGACCCTGAATGCAAACCAGACTGCACCGACTATTTTGCGCATCGCTGATCTGTCAACGATGACAGTACAGACCCAGGTATCGGAAGCCGAGGTCGGCAAACTGCGCAAAGGCATGGAAGTCTATTTCACCACGCTGGGTAGTCAGGGGCGTCGCTGGTATGGCGCATTACGTAAGGTGGAACCGACACCGACCGTGACCAATAACGTGGTCTTGTATAACGCTTTGTTTGATGTCCCGAATAAAAACCAGGCTTTGCTGCCTAGCATGACTACGCAAGTTTTCTTCATTGCGGCGACAGCGAAAGATGCCTTGCTGGTGCCAACTGCGGCAGTCACTACCAGTCGCGGTACTGGTGGCCGTCGTGATCGTGGCGAAGGCGGCGGGCGTAATTCTGCTGAACGACAATCAGCCGAACAAAAGGATAGCGCTGCCAGTGAAAAGAAAACTGCCGACAAGAAAGCAGATACTCCACCCACAGTGAAACCGGTAGCACCTGCTGCCGCGCCGAATGGCGATAAAGCCAAAGCCGGGGCCAATCCGTTTGCAAACATGACGTCGGAAGAGCGGCGTGCCGCCCTGGAAAAAATGACGCCGGAAGAACGTGAAGCGATGCGTGACCGTCGTCGCGCCTTGCGTGAAGCCGAGAAAATGGCAGAGACGTCAGCGGCGGATACGGCTGTCGCTGCTGTTGCCGCTAAAAAGGAAGAGGCTAAATCTACCAAAGGTGAAAAAGTTGAGGCCGCTAATGCCGCTGCCAAGGCTAGTCCACCAGCAGAAGTATCGAGCAGCGGTTTCGCCGAACAGAGCGCGCCCCGCGCGGCGCGCACCGGTACCGTCAAAGTGATAGGCAAGGACGGCAATATCGAACAGCGCAAGGTTGAATTGGGCGTGACTAACCGTGTGCAGATGCAGGTGCTGAGTGGCCTGGAAGAAGGTGACACCGTCATCCTCGGTATCAAATTGCCACCATCCACCAAACGTTCGGTTTCGCCCGCTAACCAGCAAGGCGGCATGCCGCCAGGTATGGGCGGGCCATCGGGTCGGGGTCGTTAATGAGTGAACTGCGGGATGAGCAGATGGATATGGATGTCGTGAGTAACGTCACGCGTCCCCATGATGAAACGCCGCTGATTGAATTGCGCGGTGTCACCAAGACTTACCGCAATGGCGGGTTGGAAGTCGAGGTATTACACGGCATAGACTTGAAGATCTATGAAGGCGAATTCGTTGCCATCATGGGTGCATCCGGTTCAGGCAAGTCCACCCTGATGAACATACTGGGTTGCCTGGATAGGCCGACTACCGGTAGCTATCACTTCATGGGGCGCGATGTTTCAGGCTTCGAGCGTGATGAGCTGGCGATGTTGCGGCGTGATGATTTTGGTTTTGTATTCCAGAGCTATAACCTGATCGCTTCAGCCAGTGCTGCGGAGAACGTCGAAGTTCCTGCCATGTACTCCGGCTTGCCACCAGCCGAGCGACACGCACGCGCACTAGCTTTGCTGGCGGAACTGGGACTCGAGGAGCGTTCGCATCATCGACCGAATCAATTGTCCGGTGGTCAGCAGCAACGGGTATCCATCTCGCGTGCATTGATGAATGGCGGGCGCATCATCCTGGCCGATGAGCCGACAGGTGCGCTGGATAGTAAAAGCGGACAGGATGTGATGAAGCTGCTGGCTGATCTGTCGGCACGTGGTCATACTGTTTTGCTGATTACGCATGCGAAGGAAGTGGCCGACCATGCGCAACGCCTGATTGAGATCAAGGATGGACACATTTTGTCCGATCCCGGTCCTGCGCAAAAATTGCCAACGCAAGCTGAGTTCGTCAGGCCGCTGGTCGCAGGTGTCGGCTCACGTCTGGGCGATATGCTGGAAGCAGCCAAGATGGCGCTGCGTTCCTTGCGTGCGAATTTCTTCCGTTCAGTATTAACATTGCTTGGTATCGTGATTGGCGTGGCTTCGGTGATTGCGATGCTGGCGATTGGTGATGGTGCCAAGGCAGAGGTGGTGGAGCGCATCAGTGCGATGGGTTCCAACTTGTTGCTGGTACGACCTGGTGTACCGAATCAGCGCGGTTTCAATAGCACTGCGACCCTGGTAGTCGACGATGTACGCGCGATAGATGAGTTGCCCAACATACTGGCGGCAGTGCCTGAGCAGAGCAGCAGCGTTACCTTGCGTTTTGGTACCTCTGATACTTCGACCAGCGTGACGGGTACTTCGGCCAAGTTCCCGCTGGCGCGGCAGTGGCCAGTTGCACAAGGTACATTCTTCAGCGAAGAAGACGAATCGAATTACGCCGCCGTTGCTGTACTCGGCAAGACAGTGGCGACCGCTTTGTTTGCGGATGAAAATCCGATCGGTGAATTTGTCCTGGTCAATAACCTGCTATTCCAGGTAGTTGGCGTGATGTCGGAACGCGGTGCATCACCTATGGGATCGGATCAGGATGATGTGGTGTTTGTACCTTACTCCACCAGCAGCCTGCGTTTGTCAGGCCAGCGCTATCTGCGTAACGTCACGGTGGCGGTGGAAAATGTCGAGCTCATAGACGACACGCAGGAAGAAGTCGATAAGCTGCTGCTCGAGCGTCATGGTACGGTCGATTACCAGATCCGTAATATGGCATCCATCATGGAAGCGATGGAACAGACACAAAATACGCTGACTATCCTACTCGGTTCGATCGCAGCAATCTCGCTGCTGGTCGGCGGTATCGGCGTGATGAACATCATGCTGGTGTCGGTGACGGAGCGCACGCGTGAAATCGGTATCCGCATGGCGACCGGCGCACGTGAAGCCAACATCATGCAGCAATTCCTGATCGAAGCCGTGGTGGTGTCGGCGATAGGTGGCGCGATCGGTGTGGTCGGCGGACTGGCGACAGCAGCTGTGATCGATGCCTTCGGCACGCCGATCAAATATTCGCTGACCCCTGTGGTGCTGGCCTTTGGCTGTGCGTTCATGACGGGCTTGGTGTTTGGTTACCTGC
>JBEBUE010000235.1:0-5277 GCA_040393485.1 Herminiimonas sp. | reverse complement strand
TAAGGCGACATGATCGATATCGGTGTGGATCATAAAACCGCACAACGAATCCGAAAAAGACCTGGCTCTTTCGATAAATTTGATTATTTCTGTGGTGATGAAACGAGGTACATGTGCGGACGCGGGCCGCTCTGTGAGATTCACGAACCAACTCTGACGCCAACACTGCCCTCGACAGGACAGTGTGCATTATACGCTGGACGGCAATATTCCGTGATTTATCAAGAAGTTGGCGGTAAAACAGATGATTCAGCGGCAAATACCCGGCAACCCTGTTGCCGGGCAGTAAATCCTGCGTAGCAATCAGGTCGTCAGGCGCAAGGCTTCGTGCGGGACAGACAAATGCTTGGGTGCAGCGTGCCCCTGCGACGCGGGGCGCGTTGTTTGTGGTGCGGCCGCGCGCTCGGTACGGAATACCGAAATCGACTGGGTCAGGTGCGAGGTTTGCTCTTCCAGGCTGGCCGCCGCTGCTGCCGCCTCTTCCACCAGCGCTGCATTTTGCTGGGTGACTTCATCCATCTGTGAGATAGCCAGGTTGACCTGGTCTATCCCACTGCTTTGTTCACGGCTGGCAACGGTAATCTCGTTCATGATGCCAGTGACACGCTGCACCGAACTGACGATGTCGTCCATGGTGGTCATCGCATCGCTGACTAAACGATTGCCGGCATCCACTTTCTCTACCGAGTCATCAATCAAGCCTTTGATTTCTTTGGCCGCGCTGGCCGAACGTTGCGCCAGGCTGCGTACTTCTGCCGCCACCACCGCAAACCCTTTGCCTTGCTCACCCGCACGTGCCGCTTCCACCGCTGCATTCAAAGCCAGGATATTAGTCTGGAAGGCGATACCGTCGATCAGGCTAATGATGTCCACGATCCTCTTCGCCGAGGTGCTGATTTCATTCATGGTTGCGCCGACTTTTTCGACTACCGCACCGCCTTTGCTGGCGACTTCGGAGGCAGACTGTACCAAGTCATTCGCCTGGCCTGCACTGTCAGCATTTTGCTTAACCGTCGAGGCAAACTGTTCCATGCTGGAAGCGGTTTCTTCGAGGCTGGAAGCTTGCGACTCGGTCCGTCCGGACAAGTCCATATTGCCGGCGGCGATCTCGCGCGTCGCTATCGTGATGGATTCCACATTGCTACGGATATCGCCCATCACCGAACGCAGGTTCACATTCATCTGCTGCAAAGCTTGCTGCAATTGCCCCATATCGTCATGCCGATCCACTGCAAAATCGTGGGTCAGGTCGCCCCCTGCAATGACGCGGGTTTCCGCAATCAGCCGACCCAATGGACGCACCACGGACACTTGCAGGCTAATCCACAACAACAAGGCGATACCGATGCCAGCTGCCGTCGCTCCTGCATACCAGCCCATATGTGCGGCATTGTCTGCCGCCGTTGCTGCACTCCAGCCGAGCGCAGCCATCAGCGCGATCACTATAAGCATGCCGCACCCTATCTTGACGCCGAGCCCGAGGTTCAGCAGCCTTGCCATTCCGGCGAAGATGCCGGTCTTGACGACGGCACCACGCCTGATCGCCAGCCCCTTGGCCTGGTTCGCCTTGAAGCGCGCATAAATTTCACCCGCTCCCTGCACCTGGTCGCGGGTCGGCTTGCTGCGCACCGACATGAATCCCACAATTTGATTGTTTTCGCGTACCGGCGTCACATTGGCGTTAACCCAGTAAAAGTCGCCATTCTTGCGACGATTCTTTACCAGCCCGGTCCATGGCAAACCTTCCTTCAGCGTTTGCCACATATCGCCAAACGCTTCCTCCGGCATATCCGGATGACGGATCAAGTTATGCGGCTTGCCGATCAGGTCCTCTTGTATGAAGCCACTGGCTTCGATGAACGCCGGGTTCACATAGGTAATCCGGCCTTTGGTATCTGTTTTAGAGACCAGCGACATGCCGTCTTGCAGCAGATATTCATTATTTGTAACTGGCAAATTAGTGCGCATAATGCGTCTCCGGCTTGGAATGAAGTGGACATACCTGTGACTGGCTAAAACGCATCGCCTGCCAAAAGAGTGAAATAAATAATAATACTTGCTGGCAACTATATTCCCGAAGGGAATATTTTTCTTGCGCTAGATCAAGTTTTGCATCAATTCTGTGCAAATTCTGGGGGCAAAATCCCAGTGACCGGACCAGTCCGCTTCCTACTTCACCACGCTTCTGAGCATATCAAACGCCTTTTGCATGACTTTGGTCTCCTTTTCCCGTGTATAGACCCGCTGCAATGCTGGTCAGGGTTGCCCCGAGGAACAGGCTTTCTCGTCAGCCTTTCAAGTAGCTTCATTCAAACAGGAGCTTTTATCATGGTAGTCAAAGAAGAGTTCAAGCTTAAAAACGCATCCGGTCATACCGTTACCCTGCAAAACCTCACCAAAGGAATCAGCTATCCGGACTTCGGCATGACGCACTTGCCACGCGACTTCCGGGGATATCGTGTGAAGTACACGGACCGCATAGCTGACAGCCCTCCGGCCCGCTCATGCAACAAGGGCGAGTGCTTTATGCAAGCACCCGCCCTTGTTCTATACAGACATCAAGGTGTTAGCGATGTACCGTCTGTAGCGGAATTGCGCGCAATACGTAATCAAATAATTTCTTCAGGCTGGCTTCCAGGCTTTCATCAGCAGTATCCAGGCGCAGCTGCGCGTGCAACGGCTGCTCATACGGCGCGCTAACGCCTGTGAACGCATGCAACTCGCCACGCCGCGCTTTCCTATACAAACCCTTAGGATCGCGCGCCTCACAGGTCGCGAGATCTGTCGCAAGATAAATTTCATGGAATCCCTGCGGATGAGCCATGCGCGCCAGTTCACGATCGGCGCGATAAGGAGAAATGAAAGCGGTGATGCATATCAATCCGGCATCAGCGAATAAGGCAGCTGCTTCACCCACCCGGCGTATATTTTCACTGCGATCCTGCGGACTAAAACCGAGATCGCGATTCAAACCCGCGCGTACATTGTCGCCATCGAGTACGTAACAAGCGTAACCATAAGCAATCAAAGCCTGCTCCAGCGCCATCGCCAGCGATGATTTGCCGGAAGCAGATAAACCAGTCAGCCACAGCACCGCACCCTGATGCCCATAGCGCTGACTGCGCATACCGGCATCCACCACATGCGGCACCAGTGTCAATGTATCCGCTGATTTCAGTATGCGCGTCACGATGCACCTATGCCCAATGCGGTCAGCAGAGGCCCGAGATAAGTCGCATGTTTTCGCCAGCGCCCTTTCGATGTTGTATAAATCGGCTGACGCACCTGGTTAACACTGGCGGTGCGCACAACGCGGCGGGTCTGATGAAATTGCAGGCAGGCCTCATCCCACGGCAAGCCGACAAAAGCAATCAGGCGTTGCGCCTCACCCTCCAGGTCATCCACCACCGTCTCATAGTCCACTTCAAGGAAACGATCCGGCGGCAACACCTGACGCAACTGACTCATCAATATCTGATACGCATGGTGGAATTCACCCAGCTCTGTCAGGTTGTAGGTAAATAATTGTTCGCCAGCGAAATGCTTGCTGTAGCAGGACAAACACGTATCCACCGGATCGCGCCGGATATGAATAATCCGCGCGCCCGACAAGATCATCGGTATCAAACCCGCATACAGGAAATTGGCAGGCATCTTGTCGACCAGCCTATCCTTGCCCTGCGCCAGTGGCTCGACCCGCCGCAGGTAATCCTGTCCTATCTCCGTCAGGTCAGTCGCCGACAGCGTCGCTAGCTGTTGCGGAAATGCTCCTCGAGCCGTTATCGCCAGGCGCAAGGCACTGAGTTCGCCAGCACCCTGCACTTGCGGATGTGAAGCCAGTATTTGCTCGACCAGTGTTGTCCCTGAACGCGGCATGCCTACGATGAATACCGGCAGCTCCGATGCCGCACCACCAACCTGCGCAGCGTTCTTCGGCAGATCTGCAAAGGCTGCAGCGATGTCTTGCATCCACTTCCGTGTTGCTACGCTGTCATACGAAAAGGTGGCACGCTTCAAGCCATTGGCCGCATGCAGATGATGGAATGCGCGTTCGGAATTATTGGTGTCGAGGTAAGCCTTGCCCAAGGCAAAATGCACAGCCGTGCGATCTGCCAGTGACAGGCTTGCGGCCTGCGCCAGGGCTGCTTCCAGCATGGTGATATCAGGATCATCGGCCTGATAGAACTTGGCATCACTACGCGCAGTCAACGCACGTACCGATCCGGGGAAGCGTTGCAACACCAGTGCAAAGGCAATGTCCGCATCCTCGCTACGGCCGCTCTCCATGAATAAAGTCGCACGCGCCAGCAGCGCATCCTCTGCCACGCCTCCCGGCAAGGCAACTGCCTTATCAAATTCCAGCAAAGCTTCGTCATGTCGCCCCAGTGCTTGTAATACCTGTCCCAGCGTATGGTGCGCGTTGGCATTGTCCGGAGCAGATACGAGTGCGCGCTGCGCCCATATCAGCGCCTCTTCGTTACGTTCCATTTTTCTCAGTAACTGCGCGCGTGCACTTAAAGCGCCCACGTTTTCCGGCGCAAACGCGTACAAAGCATCCAGGCTAAGCATAGCCTCGGCATAGCGCAGGCGCGCAGTTTCTATTTCAACCAGGTTCAGATACGCATCCACCAACTGCGGGTACAGGCTGATGGCGTGACGCGCAGCAGCCGCTGCTTCATCAAACCTGCCGTGGGTGTTCAACAAGTAAGCCAGATTGCTGTGCGCTTCGGCATAAGCAGGATCCAGCTCCAGCGCTTTCTTATAATGCAGCTCAGCCTGTTCAAGGCGATTCAGGCGACGCCAGGTATTCGCCAGGTTATTGTGCGCCCGCGCATCATCCGGCCGTAACACCAATGCACGCTCTAGGCAATCAAGGCTGGCTTCCAGCTTGCCGCTTTCCTGCAGGATAATGCCGAGGTTATTCCATGCATCGACCAGATTCGGTGCCAGGCTGACAGCACGCCGCCCGGCTTGTTCCGCTTCCGCCAGCAAGCCGCTTTGCCGACACATTTCTGCCAGATTGCTAAAGTAAAGCGCAGGTGCATGCGGCGCCTGGCAAGCTTGCCGCAAATGACTCACCGCCATATCCAGTCGCCCATATGTATGCGCGATCAATCCCAGCAGATGCATGGCGTCAGCCTGATAGGGCCACGCCAGCAACACATGTCGGCATAGCATTTCTGCCTGCTGCGCCTGCCCTCTTTCCCAATGTGCATAGGCATGTTTCAGTGCTTCAGGCACAGTCAGTTGTTCGACTCTGGAAAAATCGCCTTGCAG
>JBEBUE010000234.1:0-5281 GCA_040393485.1 Herminiimonas sp. | reverse complement strand
GGTGATCAGAGCCGGCACGCTGAATGCCTCAGGTTTTACTGTCACAGATAACTCCGCGCTCTTCAATTTCCGCGCTATCCAGAATGTCGGCAGTGTGGATCTGCGTGTCGTTTCTTCCAGCGCGAGTGGTATCCGTGATGCGGTCACCGAGCAAGGTCGTTGGTCAGCATTGGGGGCCGCAGATGTACTGGATGGCCAGGTAAATGCTGTCACGACCGACGATATGGCTACGGTCGTCAACGCTCTGGGGCAGCTGGTCGATAAGCGTGAAGTTGCCCGCGCAACTGCACAAACCTTACCTGTTATATCTGGCAATCAGGCCATCCAGGGTACGCTTTCGACTTTTCAGAAGTTAGTCCAAAACCGTAATGGCGGCGACCAGGGTACAACAGGTTTGTCATCCGGGGATGCGCTCTCAAACAAGAACGCCTGGGGTAAGGTATTTGCTTCACGTGCCCAACAGGATGACAGCAACGGTACTGCCGGCTTCAAAGCCGATACCTGGGGACTGGCATTGGGTAGCGATGCAGAGTTGGCGCCTGATACAAGATTCGGCGTCGCTTATGGTTACGCCAAAACCTCCGTCAATGGCAATACGGAGCTGGCGGGTAGCGCGCAGCGTGCCAACATAGACTCCCATATCGTCTCTGCTTATGGCATTAAAGACATCGGCAATGCACGCAGCATTTCCTGGCAAGCAGATGTCGGCATGAGCAATAACAAGAGTACGCGCTACATAGGGTTTGGCGGATTAAACCGCAGCGCGATGGCCGACTATCGTACCTATAGTGCCCACCTTGGTGCCGTCATCGCGCAGAAAATCGCACTCAGTAATACGACTACGCTGACACCAGGCCTGCGCGCCGACTATAGTTGGCTCAAATCACAAAGTTACAGCGAGACGGGTGCAAATGCCCTGAATTTAAATGTAGATGCGCAAAAGACTGAAGCCTTTGTGCTTGGGGCAGATGCGCACCTGCAGCATCATTACTCTGCTACTTCCCGCCTCGATGTTTACCTCGGTCTTGGCTACGACACGATTAACAAGCGTGGCAACATCGTGGCTGCTTATGCCGGCGTTCCTGGACAGGCATTCGTCACTACGGGTATTGATCATTCTCCATGGTTGGTACGAGGAGGCCTTGCATATAGCATGACGAGCGCAAGTGGCACAGAAATCACATTGCGATACGATGCAGAAGGTCGCTCGGGCTATCTGAACCATACTGCCTCGGTCAGGGCCAACTGGGCATTTTAGTTAAGTAAAAGACGATGAAAAAGACGAACTTCGGTTCGTCTTTTTACGTTTACAGTCATATGAAAAACAGACTCTCGGCTGTGGGGACGCCATATTGCGCATCCGAATATCTCATCCATGCTCCATGGAACGACAAGCATTTTCATTTTCGGGAAGTGCAAATACAATGAGACTCTGCCAACCTCATAATAAAAGATGCAATCCAAGCTAAAACAGGGTAACAACAAAGCAGCCATCACCGACGTATCCGGGGCCCAGCCTGGCCGTAAGCCTGGTAGTAAGCGTAGCGGCGAAGTCGCGATTATTCGTCCCGGTATTTTTATTGGTAACTCCATTTCCATCGGTCCCGGACAAATCGCCGAGCTGAATTCGATATCCGCCGCTGCGCGTGCGCTCGGCATGCAGTATAAAAATGCATGGCTGGTCATCGAGTCTCTGAACCAGGGCTTTGGCAAGCCGGTCGTTGCTACCGTCAAAGGTGGCAAAGGCGGGGGCGGTGCGCAGTTGACTGAGTTGGGCAGCGACATCCTGGCGACTTATTCTTCATTGGAGCAACGTATCAACTCGGCCGCATCGATAGAACTGGCACGCCTTGTGCAGTTGGCGTCGATGAAAGAAGTCGACAAGAGTTAATCTTCCGGACTGCAGATACGTTGCCGTCCACACTGCAAACCTTGTTTGCGCGCCTCCATCGGTACTCATCTTCACTCCTGATCCTCACTCTGCCAGCCCACTTCCGGCAGGCAGGTGGAATCGCCTGGCGACAACTGTAGTCGTACGTTATTTTCATTTGGCTATTGCGCTATCGATATGTCGTTATGTAACATATCGACTTTTTAGGGCAATTCCAATATGCAGCCACTTGGTTCCGATCCGATCAATCAAGCACTGTGGCGCGCGCTGGATGCGATAGGCAAGCGCTGGTTGCCGCCGCATGAAGATGACTGGTTGCTGGCCATCGATGACACCGACAACCTGACTTCACGCGGGACCGGTTTCCTGGCGCGGCAACTGGCTTTGCGCATGGCCGAAGCGGGCATCGCCGAGGTCAAGGCGATTACGCGTCATCAGTTGCTGGTCGATCCGCGTATCCCGTACACCTCACATAACAGCTCGGCTTGCCTTGTGCTGTCATCGATAGTCGATCGGCAAACGATCTTTGATTACAGCTGTCGCTATCTGCTGGAAGAAAGCGCAGAAGGTTCAGATGCCGGAACCGTGCTGGTGCAACGCAGGGACTTGCCGGATGTGGTTCAACAATTCGGGCGCGCCGCCAAGCAGCAGGTACTGGAACAAGCCGATGCACGGAAGCTGATTGTCGGTCACAAGATAGATATGGCTGGTCTGACCGGGACGCACGGCGGCGTAATCGGTGCGCTGGCGGCGGTAGGCCTCAATGCAAGCGGGTTTGACGGGCGTTTCCTCTGGCTCTAGCAACTGCGTGGCCTGTCCTGCGAACGATGGGCCGTGGGTGCCCTGGAGCAGGCTACCGGCGTGACAGTACAGAGCAAGCAGGGAGCAGATGTTGTGATCGCGGCAGAGGATCGTATCGATCTGGGCGAATGGCCGCGAGCGGTTTTCTTGCAGGGACAGGCAATTTTATTAGTGGAGAAAGTAGATGAAGACGATTTCAACGGATGGCGTGCCGCTTCCAAAAACTACGTTAAGCGCTTTTAACTGGCCGGGTGCGCGCGATCACGCAGCACCATATCCACTCGCACTGGAGCTGATGCTTTTGCTGGGAGCAGGTGCACTGGCGGTGGTGCTGCATCAGTCGTTCCGCCTTCCTTTGCGCATGCCTGGTTATCACGGTATGGAATGGTTTGCGCTATTGATACTGGCGCGTTTGCTTTCCAATCGCGGTGCCGCTGGCATGGTTGTGGGGTTCGGCGCTGCGGCGACCGCATGCATGTATGCGGGTGGCATAGGACTGGATGGCAAATCTGCGCAGATGCTGACTTACCTGCTGCAAGGCTGCGTCGTCGATGCGCTGGTTTTTCGTCCTGGTGTGCGCATACGTGCGGTACTGCCTTATTTCATCTGGCTACCGGTGGTCGGTGCGTTGACACATACGATTGCGCCATTGACGCGTAATGTCTTCAGCGGCCTGAGTGCCGGAGCGATGCAATTTGGTTCACTCATCAACGGGATCGGCTATCCACTCATGACCCATGCGCTGTTCGGCGCGGTCGGTACCTTCCTTGGATTGCTGCTGTATCTGGGTAGCAGTCGCAAGCGTCGTCACTAATCTGTTTTTCCTGTAGTTCCGGTACCAGTCTTTTTTAAGGCTGGTACTTGTTTATCGTTATATTCAAACAGCTATAACCAGAAAGTCATCATGAACAAACCAGCACGTCATTCCTTGCTGATAGCAGGGTTAGCCAGTTGCGCCTTCGGCACGCAGGCTTTTGCCGATAACGAAGCATATACATTAGGTCAGATCGAAGTTGCCGGTAGCCGGCAAGCCGACGTCGCCGAGAAGTCCACCACCGTCTGGCGCATCAGTGCCGAAGACATCGAACGTCGTGGCGCGCGTACGCTGGATGAAGCGCTGGCGCAGATACCAGGCTTGAATATCCGCACCGGCGGAGAAGGATCGCCGCGTATCGATATGCGTGGACAACGGACACGGCAGATCAAATTACTGGTCAATGGCATACCGGTTAACTCGAATGCCGATGGCCAGTTCAATCCTGCGCTGATACCGGTGACGCAGATAGAAGAAATCGTGGTGCGTAGCGCGACCTCGTCGGTGCTTTACGGTGAAGGTGGTACGGCGGGTGTGATCAATGTCATCACGCGTCGCGGCAATGCGGATCACACAACTGCGTCGGTCGATGCGCGCTTCGGTACCAATGCCGCGCGTGCAGTCAGTGCCAGCGTCGGTGGCCAGGCGGGTGCGCTGGACTGGTTTATTGCAGCGGATCATCAGGAGCATGGCGATACCCGTTTGTCGAGTGATTACGCCGGTACCGCAGAGCAGCCGCGTGGCAAACGTCGCAATAGCGATGTAGACAGTACCAACGTCATGGCCAACTTCGGCTATCAGCTTAATCGTGACCTGAAAATCGGCCTCGGCGTGAATGCCAGCCAGGGAAGCCAGGGCAAGCCACCGGGTATTTATCCGAGCACTGATGTCTTTGCGCAAGTACCACGCTACGAACGTAACGACAATATTTCACAACTATCAGCGCAGCTTTCTGCTGACTGGGCGGTGACGGATCGTACACGTTTGCGTGGCTGGATTTATGCGAGCCAGTTGCGGCAGGATGAGCGTCGCTTCGATGGTGCCAGCTACGCACTGTTGCAAAGCAATCGGATCAATGGCGGTTTCGATAAAACGTCGGACAGCCGCAGCCTCGGCTATCACCTGCAAGTCGAACACCTGGCGACCGATCGACTCACTTTGAGTGCTGCGGTGGATACGCGTCGTGACAGCTACGGTGAAAACGGCCGTATTCGTGACGTAGGCGCTGGTGGCGGCGGCGGGGGAGGAGGCGGCGGTGGTGGCGGTGGCGGGGGAGGCGGTGGCGGGGGAGGCGGAGGAGGTACCTTCAACATCCGCACATTGAATTTCAGCCAGCAGACGCATGTTGATACTTTCAGTGCCGAAGCAGCCTATAAAATCAATGACATCAGCGGTATTACCGCCGGTGCCGGCTGGGTGAGTCAGCGCCGTGATGATGGCGGCAGTGATCAGTCGGCGCCGATTGCAGCGTTGAGTGGCTACATCGATGTGGATCCGGCACTGCGTCTCAAAGGTGGTTTATCACGCAAGGCACGCGCACCGAGTTTGTCGCAACTGTATGAGAGCGCGCGCGGCAATCCGAATTTAAAGATGGAAGAATCGACGACAGCTGAAGTGGGTGTGGTCTGGAAAGCGGGTGCGCAAACCACAGTCGATGCGACCGTGTTCAACTCTGCGATCCGTAACTTCATCCAGCCAGACAGCAACAGCATTCAGCAGAATCAGGATCGTTTCCGCAATACTGGGCTGGAATTGCTGGCGCGTACTACTGTCGG
>JBEBUE010000233.1:0-5286 GCA_040393485.1 Herminiimonas sp. | reverse complement strand
AAATCGGCGACTTCATCGTTTTGCTGAATGCTGGATTCACCCGCAAACGCGCATACGCTTACAACATTATTTCGGGTTTGACGGCGGTGGTTGGTGGCCTGGTTGGTTACTTTATGCTGGATCGTTCGCAGGAATGGATACCGTATGTGTTGGTATTCGCTTCATCCGGCTTTATCTATATCGCCGTCAGCGACCTCATGCCGCAGATGCAGCGCCGTGCATCGATGCGCGAAACCATACCGCAGATCGTGCTGATCGCACTCGGTGTGGCTATCGTGTTGTTCCTGACAGGACATGCGCACGCTCATTGAGCGTAGATGTGCGCATTAGTCCAGTCCCTGATAAGCCTGATTGCTTCAGGCAACCGGGCGTGCCGGATCGGCACACCATTCACTCCATGATCCCGGATATAGCGCGGCGCCTTGCAGGCCCGCTATCTCCAGCGCCAACAGGTTGTGGCAGGCAGTCACGCCAGAGCCGCATTGCATAACGGCTTGCGCCGGATCTGCCAACACCGTACTGAATTCCTGACGTAATTGCGCGGCCGATTTGAAGTTGCCGTCGGCTTGCAGATTCTCTTTGAAGAAGCGATTTTTCGCGCCGGGTATATGGCCGCCAACCGGATCTATGGTTTCATTCTCACCGCGGAAGCGATCAGGCGCGCGGGCATCAACGACCGTCAACTTTTCATGCGATAGATTCGCCAGCAAGTCGTCTGCCGTGACGGTAGCGACCAGGCTGGGGCGATCCGTTAGTGTGCCCAGCACGCGTGGCGATGCTTCAGTCGACAACCACATACCGCTGGCCAGCCATGCCGGCAAACCGCCATCCAGTACCGCCACTTTTTCATGTCCGACCCAGCGCAGCATCCACCACAAGCGCGCGGCAAACATGCCGCCTTGCGCATCGTAGGCGACTACTTGCGTATCGTTGTTGATACCCCAGCGTTGCAAGTTGGCGATGAAGGCGGCGCGGTCAGGCAGCGGATGGCGACCACGGAATACGCCATCGTTGCCGACTTTTTCACCTGCCAGGTCTTCATCCAGATGGGCAAATTGCGCATTCGGTAAGTGGCCTTCGGCGTAAGCACGTGCGCCTGCTTCCGGGTTAGCCAGATCATGACGGCAATCCAGTATGACCCAGCCAGGTTCAAAGATATGTTTGGATAAATCAGCTGCTGAAATGAGGGTGCTATAGGTCATGTCTGTTTCCTGTCGCTGCTGCGCTGGTTTAGAGTTCAGTCGAAATCGGATCGGCTGCTGTTACGGTTTTTATGGTTGCCGAATTACGGATATTGTAGAACGTTGCGACGATGCCGCTGACCAGTATGATTGCGATCCCAAGCCAGCTGAAAAAACCGAGGATATCGCTCCAGATCACTACGCCCCAGATACTGGAAAAAACGATGCCGGTGTATTGCAGGTTGGCCGTCACCAATGTATTGCCGAGGCGATAGGCACGTGTCATCGCCATTTGCGCAATGGCTGCGAGTACTCCTATGCTCAGCAGCAGGAACATTCCATACGTCGAGTGTGAGCGTAACAGGCTAATCGATTCTCCGTTCAAGCCGGGGCCGAACAGACAGCCGCCCAGGCCTGCGATGAAGCCAGTCAGTGAAAAATAAAATACCACGCGTGATTCCGGTTCCCCCAGTTGCCCGAGGTGACGTACCTGCAGATAAGCGAGTGCCGACAATGCACCGGAGCACAAGCCGAGGAAGCCACCCAGCCATTGGTCGGCGTGTATCGATGGACGCAACAACAAGGTCACACCGACGAAGCTGGCCGTGATCGCCAGTACCAGGCCCCATTCAAAACGCCGCTTCCCGGCACGCCATGCAACTGCAAACAGGATGCCGGAGATCCAGATCGGGGCCATGTAATTGAGTGTCATCGCAGTCGCGAGCGGCAACAGGCCAATCGCGCAAAACCAGAGCCACAATGCGGTCACGCCGACCACGCAGCGCCACAAGTGCTGCCAGATCAGGTGTGTGCGCAGACTGCCGCCTTGCTGCAGGATCAGGATGTAAATAAAGATCACGCCGATAAAGCCGCGATACATGATGATTTCTGCGACCGAATAGGTTTCGGAGGCAAGCTTGACGCACACGCCCATGATGGAAAACATCAGCGTTGCTACAAGCATCCAGAGTGATTGCATGAGAGGTGAAGAGAATTGCTGCGGGTTGATGCTGCGGAATACGACTAAACGGAACTACTAATACGGCGCTAAAAACTCATGCCGGGACCGCTGAATGCAGCCCCGGCTGGTGACACTTGTTAAACGTCGAGCTGGCGGCGATACCATTCATGGAAGTGCTGCATGCCATCTTCCATCGGCGATTGGTAAGGGCCGACTTCATTCTCGCCGCGATCCATCAGGATCTTGCGACCGGCATCCATGCGCAGTGCGATTTCATCGTCTTCTTCGCAGGTTTCCATATAGGCTGCGCGTTCAGCGGCGACGAAGTCACGTTCAAACAGGACGATTTCTTCCGGGTAGTAGAACTCGACGACGTTGCGGGTTTTTTGCGGACCGTTAGGCCATACCGTGGAGACCACCAGTACGTGCGGGTACCACTCAACCATGATGTTCGGATACAGCGTCAGCCAGATCGCACCGTAAGGCGGTGCTTCGCCGTTGCGGAATTGCAGGATCTGTTCCTGCCACTTTTGATACTTTTCCGAGCCGGATTTGGCGAGGGCATGGTGCACGCCGACGGTTTGTACACTGTACTCGTCACCGAATTCCCATTTCAGGTCATCACAGCTGACAAAGCTGCCAAGACCGGGATGGAAGGGTTCGACGTGGTAATCCTCCAGATAGACTTCAATGAACGTCTTCCAGTTGTAATCGCACTCGTGTACTTCGACGTGGTCCAGCATGTAGCCGCTGAAATCCAGGTCTTTGGTTACGCCGAGCTTGCTCAGGATTTTGGCGACGTTGACGCCGTTTTGTTCAAACAGCAAACCGTTCCAGCTTTGCAATTGTGTGTTGGACAGGTTCAGGCAAGGCGTTTCGCCGAAATGCGGCGCGCCTATCAATTCACCTTTGAGATCATAGGTCCAGCGATGCAGCGGGCAGACGATGTTTTTCGCATGGCCGCGACCATTGAACATTTTCGCCTGGCGATGACGGCAGACGTTAGAAAGCAACTCTATTCCCTGCTGACTGCGGACCAGCATGCGGCCTTCGTTCTCCCACGCGAGCGTGGCAAAGTCGCCGACATTCGGCACCATCAGTTCATGCCCTGCGTAACGCGGGCCTGCACGGAACAACTGCTGGATTTCCTGCTTCAACAGTGCTTCGTCAAAATAGACATTGACCGGAAGCTGCGCGTTAGAACGCGCGAGTTTGGCGAGATTAGCCAGATCGGACATCCCCACCCCCAAATTAATTTGCACCCCCTGTATCCCTGTAGGGAGGGAGCATCCGCTTGCAGGCGGACGCTGTTACGCAGGCGATGAGCATGCTCATCGAATTGCCTGCTGCACCCTAAGAGGAAAGAATCCGCAAAAACCTAAATCAAAGAGATAAAGAGGCAATTTTGGACAGAACCAAGGATTATACCCCAGACTTTTATCTGCCGACGAGCCCGCAGACCAAGGCTGCAAGGCAATTTCCTGCGCATCAGCCTAATTATTGGTAAAAGGAAAATGTTTTTACGTTGTTTCGCTGCTGAAATCAGGAAATGATCGCGAAAACAGGCATTTTTGACCGTAAGCCTGTATTTTTTACCTAAAAAACCAGATTTTCCGTATGGGAAGCAGTCGGATATGCTGCGTTTATCCACCGTGCAGAGTGGTTTGCTCTAAAATAACGGGCTAAACCTTTTTCCGGTACTTATGTCAAAAAAATCTACCTCTGCCGCTTTGCCTTCGTCGTTTGAAGAAGCGATGGCAGAACTCGAACAACTGGTCGCGCGCATGGAAGCGGGCGAACTGCCGCTGGAGGCATCGGTCGCAGCGTATAAGCGTGGCTCCGAGCTGGTCAAATACTGTGCCGCGCAACTCGAAAAAGTCGACAATCAGGTCAAGGTACTGGAAGGCGATATGCTCAAACCGTTCAACGCAGATCGTGCGATCGAGGCGGATGAATGACGACTATGCAATCGTTTGATGTCTGGATGAAATCCACGCAGGCTGAAATGGAAGTGGCACTAGTGCAGCATTTGCCGCCGGTGACCGTCACGCCTGCACGTTTGCACGAAGCTATGCATTATGCCGTGCTGGATGGTGGCAAGCGCGTGCGCCCGTTGTTGGTATATGCCGCCGGTGCGCTATTCGACGCAGATGCCGCAGAACTGGCGCGCGCCGCCGCAGCGGTGGAAATGATCCATGCGTACTCGCTGGTACATGACGATATGCCGTGCATGGATGATGATGCCTTGCGCCGTGGCAAGCCGACCGTGCATGTGAAGTATGACGAAGCATGCGCATTGCTGGTTGGTGACGCCTTGCAATCGCAGGCATTTGACGTATTGGCTGACGGTGGCCTCGACCCGGTACGACAACTGGCGATGGTGCGCCTGTTGGCCAAGGCTTCCGGCTCGCTCGGCATGTGCGGTGGTCAGGCGATCGACCTGGCGAGCGTGGGCCTGAGTTTGTCCTTGCAGGAACTGGAGCAGATGCATAGGCTCAAGACCGGTGCCTTGCTGCGCGTCTCGGTCTTGCTGGGCGCGCTCGCCGGCAAGGCGCTGAGTGCGGAAGAAACACAAGCACTGGACAGTTATGCTGCCGCCATCGGTCTCGCATTCCAGGTCGTTGACGATGTGCTGGACGCGACCGCGGATTCCGCCACGCTGGGTAAAACCGCAGGCAAGGATGCTGCAGACAACAAGCCTACATATGTCTCGATCCTAGGTCTGGAAGAGTCGCAGGTGCTGGCAGAAAAATTGCGTAACGATGCCCATCGTGCGCTGGAGCAGTTTGGAGAAAAAGCACGACGCTTGCGAGAGCTCGCAGATTTGATCGTGCAGCGGAAGGCTTAGTATGAATTTGCTTAATACCATTAATGACCCGGCCGAAATACGGCAACTGACACGTCCGCAGCTCAAGCAGCTGGCTGACGAGTTGCGCGCCTTCGTGCTGGAATCCGTATCAGCTACCGGCGGCCATTTGTCGTCGAATCTCGGCACGGTAGAACTGACCATCGCTCTGCATAATGTTTTCAATACACCAGAGGACCGCATCGTCTGGGACGTTGGCCACCAAACCTATCCGCACAAGATACTGACTGGTCGCCGCGACCAGATGCACACCTTGCGCCAGATCGACGGCATCTCCG
>JBEBUE010000232.1:0-5319 GCA_040393485.1 Herminiimonas sp. | reverse complement strand
AAGTTGGTGAACAAGGCCATATCGAAATGCATGCCGGACAAACGCCCCTGATGCAAACCTATGGACGACGCTTCTATCGCCAGCGCGCTTGCGCCGAGATTGCGTACATGCACCAACGAGCGCTGCAGCAAGACTGCATCCGGCGTGGTGTAACCGGTAACGTCGAAATCACCCGCTCCGCCATTGGTATAGATGCCGATGCCGAGCGTACCTATCACGGCAGTCGGCTGGCCGAGGCGCGACAAGGCGTTGCCCAGCCATTGCGCGCATGAAGTCTTACCATTGGTACCGGTGATCGCGACGGTAAACATCGAACGATCAGGATGAGCGTAATACGCTGCGGCGATTTCGCCTGCATGTGTTTTCAAATCTTCTACTGCCAGATGCGGCACATTCCATTCCGCATCCCAGGTGCAAGCGGCGGCTTCATAGATTACTGCCTGCGCGCCACGCTCTATCGCGTTGGCGATGTAGTTGCGGCCATCGGCTTCATCACCAGGATAAGCAAAGAAAGCATCACCCTGCGCAATACGACGCGAATCAGACGCAAGCTCGGCCTTGGGCGCGTTAGCGGCCAGCCAGTCGAGGATGTTTGTGAGTGCGGTCGTGGTCAGGATAGACATTACATATTCTCCTGTTCCGACCCGGCCGGGATGATGATATTCGTCACGCTGGAATCCGGCGCCACGTTCATCGAGCGCAAGGCATTTGCCGTCACGGTTGCGAAGACCGGCGCTGCAACCTGACCACCATAGTGCTTACCTGCACCCGGTTCATCAATCATCACGGCGATAATGATGCGCGGATCAGATACCGGCGCAAAACCAACGAAGGAAGAAACATACTTCCGCACGTACTGGCCTTTTTCAATCTTGTAAGCGGTACCGGTTTTACCAGCGACGCGGTAACCCGGCACTTGCGCACGTGGCGCCGAACCAGCAGGACCCGCTGCCATTTCCAGCATGCTGCGCATCTGGCGCGCTGTTTTCGCGCTGAAGATGCGCTCGCCGATAGGCTGATCCGTGGTGCGCTGGAACGTAATAGGGATCAGGTCGCCATCACGTGCGAAGACTGTATACGCGTGCACCATTTGCAACAAAGACACGGATATACCGTGCCCGTAACTCATGGTGGCTTGTTCAATCGGACGCCAGGATTTATAAGGCCGGACCCGTCCTGCCACCGCACCAGGGAAATTAATCTTTGGCTGCTGGCCGAGGCCTATGCTGGTAAACATGTCCCACATTTCATGTGGTTCCATTTGCAGCGCAATTTTGGCAGTGCCGATGTTTGAGGATTTCTGTATCACCTGTGACACCGACAACAAACCGGATGCATGTGCATCACCGATGGTCGCAGTACCGATGGTCATCTTGCCCGGCGCGGTCTGGATCATGGTGTTAGGTGTAACCCGGTTCGTTTCCAGTCCGAGCGCAACCGCAAACGGCTTCATGGTCGAACCTGGCTCGAAGGTATCGGTAATCACACGATTACGCAGTTGCGCGCCAGTCAGCACGGAACGGTTGTTCGGGTTGTAGGTCGGCAGGTTCGCCAATGCCAGTACCTCACCGGTTTTCGCATCGAGCACGACGATGCCACCAGCTTTAGCCTTGTTCTCTTCGACCGCTTCTTTTAGGGCTGTAAATGCGATGTACTGAATCTTGCTGTCGATCGACAAAGCCAGATCCTTGCCATCATGCGGCTCACGCACCGATTCGATATCCTCAACGATACGACCGAGCCTGTCCTTGATGACGCGGCGACTACCGGTCACGCCGACCAGTGTCTTCTGATAGGCCAGCTCCATTCCTTCCTGGCCTTTGTCTTCCACATTGGTGAAGCCGACGATGTGCGCCATCACTTCGCCTTCAGGGTAGTAGCGCTTGTATTCCTTGCGGGTATCGATACCGGCGATGCCGAGCTTGAGAATTTTGTCGACGGTGTCCAGCTCAACCTGACGCTTCAGATAGACGAAGGTGCGATCCGAATCCAGTTTGCGGCGCAGCTCACGCTCCGGCATATCCAGCAACTTGGCCAGTGCCTGCAATTTGTCTGCAGGTGCTTCCAGTACATCTTCCGGAATCGCCCAGACTGCACGCACCGGCACCGACGAAGCCAGCACCTGGCCGTTGCGATCAGTAATCTTGCCGCGCGTGGCTGGTAATTCCAGCGTGCGCGCGTAACGTGAAGCACCCTGCTTTTGCAGGAACTCGGTAGACATACCCTGCAACCACAAGGCGCGACCAGCCAGAGTCAGGAAAGCGGCGAAAATCAGGAATAGCACGACACGCGAACGCCACGCTGGCAGTTTGGTTGCCAGTACCGGGTTCGATGAAAAAGGCACGCCCTTGGATGCGGCGGTACGTGACGTGTTACGCGTCATTTAGCCCCCATCGTCAGGTACTGCGTGCTGGCCGGTGTCACCGGTACCATGCGCAAATCGCGGCGCGCATTACCTTCAATCCGCGCGTGTTTGCCCAGTGTGGATTGGTCGAGCTGCAGCTGCGCCCACTCGATGTCGAGCTGGCGCGCCTGCGCCTGCGCGCGCTCAAGTTCGATGAAGAGGCGACGGAATTGATAATGCGCGTTAACGACCGACAACGCGCAAGCGACCAGAACAAGGGTGAGGATAAAGCAGATACGACCGCTCATGCTGTTCCCCCAGTTCCCGGCGACAGGCGTTCAGCCACCCGCATCACGGCGGAACGCGCGCGTGGGTTTTCACTGATTTCTGCAGCGGATGGTTTTACGCGGGACAACAGCTTCATTTCTGGTTGCGGCAAATCGATGGCACGAATCGGGAGGCGACGGTCTGGCTGCGGCACATTCGCTTTGCCGGCCATGAACTGCTTGACGATGCGATCTTCCAAAGAATGAAAGCTGATCACAACCAATCTCCCATGCGGGGCCAGATACCGATATGCCTCGTTCAAGACTACTTCGAGTTCTTCAAGCTCCTGATTGATGAAAATCCGGATAGCCTGAAAGGTGCGAGTGGCCGGGTCCTTGCCTTTCTCGCGGGTTTTGACGGCGCGTGCCACGATCTCGGCAAGCTGTCGTGTGCTTGAAATTGGCTGGACTGCCCTGCCAGCAACAATCGCCTTTGCAATCTGAAAAGCAAACCGTTCTTCCCCATAATCTCGTATCACTTTCTCGATTTTTTGTTCAGTTTCCGTCGCGAGCCACTCCGCTGCCGACATGCCGCGCGTTGTATCCATGCGCATATCGAGCGGCCCGTCTGCGCGAAAACTGAAACCACGCGTCGCATCGTCAACTTGCGGTGACGAAATCCCCAGGTCCAGCAATACCCCATCCACCTGCTTGATACCGCGTACAGCCAAAGCTTCACTCAAGGTTGCAAAACTGTCGTGCGCAATCTCAAAACGCTGGTCACTGATCGTCGCGGCATTCGCTATCGCCTGCGTATCCTTATCAAAGGCCAGCAAACGACCACCACTACCAAGCTGCTGCAAAATCTTGCGGCTATGCCCGCCACGCCCGAAGGTGCCGTCAACGTATACGCCGTTGACGCGATCACCTGTCAGCGCCAGCGCATCGACCGCCTCATCCAGCAACACCGTACGGTGCTGGTATTGCTGCACCGCATCTGCATTCATCACGGCGTCAGAAAGAAAAATCGTTGAGTACATCCGGCATGCCGTTGGCTACGGCCGCCGCTTCGCTTTCCGCCAGTTTTGCTGCGTCCCAAATCTCGAAATGGCTACCCATACCGAGCAACATCACGTCACGCGTCATGCCCACAGCCGAACGCAATTCAGGCGCGATCAGGATGCGGCCAGCGCCATCCATCTCTACGTCAGAAGCATTACCGAGGAAAATACGTTGCCACGCGCGCGCAGACATAGGCCACGCAGCGATTTGCTCGCGATGGCTTTCCCATACCGGGCGCGGGAAGAACAGCAGGCAGCCGTGCGGATGTTTGGTCAGGGTGATGCGGCCCTCACACTGCAAAAGCAGTGCGTCACGATGCCGCGACGGAATAGTCATCCGGCCTTTGGCATCGAGATTGAGAGAGGACGCGCCTTGAAACACCCTGAAATCCTTTTTTTGTACGTTTTACATGCTGAATCGGGTGGATTCCGTGTTTATTTTTTACGTTTCAATACCCACAAATAAACACTTTTTCACACTGTCGCCCACTTTAGAGGATGCACCATTACCGGTCAAGCGATATTCAGGGGTAAAAACAAGAATTTTTTCAATGAAGTCAAGGACTTAGCGCATTACGTTGACGCAACATGTAAATGAAATATCTCTAAGAATTAAGCACTTATGATTGATAGTGAAAGTGGCACATCAGATAAACACATGTGTTTATCCAGTAAAACGCAGTGCACGATGGGGAAATTTCTGTAGGATTTTGGTGCGTCTTGTCGTCAAGATCGCGGAAAAATCGGCTTAATGACGATTTCTTGGCAGATATCGGAAATTTCGCTGCCGACCACAGCGTTTGATATCAAAAGAATATGATGCAGCGCAAAAACAAGGCTGTTTTATTATTCATTTTGCATCGTATTGGCAGGGCAATTTAACAATTCACAGCCCTCCCGCAAAGTTGGTTTTACTGTCCGATATACTGCGGCGGCGAACCACATTGCGCAGACGGATCTGGAACTGGTTTGCAGTACAGGAAAGCCTCTTCCCGCACTGCTGCACCACGTCGACGCGGACGACCATCACGGCCACGTATGATGAACGGAGCGAAGCACTCCTGGCTTTCTCGATACTCACGCTGCATGCGTTCGCAATCGAGCTGTCTTTGCGTCAGGCTATCCCCCGCTCCCATGACGGCAGCGGGTGGTTGCGGCGGCACACCCCGTTCTTCATTCGCACGCTCCACCATCGCTTTTTCACGCGCCGCACGCACCGCTGCATCCTGGCGCTGCGCATCAGTCAATTCAGATGGATTGGTATCGACACGGGTAGCTGCATTGCGGTAGCGCTCAGGCACCTGGTCCGAAAACTGGGTACGCCCTTTTTCATCCACCCAGCGATAGATTTCATCTGCATGCACGGCTGACGCCATGTAGCAGCAAGCGATAAAAGTAAGGAAGGTGTGTGTCATGAGTCGCCTTGTATGCGCAGACAGGTAATAGCTTTATAGCATGCCTGAAAAGCGCATGCCCGCGCCACCTCAGCGGAAGAAGTGCCCAGTGCCAAACAAACCGATGAGGCCGATCACGATCAGGTACAGCGCAACAATGAAATTCAACAAGCGAGGCATCAGCAAAATCAGGATACCGGCAATCAGGGCGAGCAGCGGTGCGAGTGTAATGTGCAGATTCAAGGCAGACTCCT
>JBEBUE010000231.1:0-5327 GCA_040393485.1 Herminiimonas sp. | reverse complement strand
TTCTGCGACGGGAGCCGAACTATAGCAAAGCTTCTTTCAACTTGGCAAGCGCTTTGCTGAAATAATTTTGAAATAATTCAAATTAGTTTTTTCAGGCGCTATTTCAGGCTCGTTTAACTGTTCTTGAAATGAGGTGCCCGCTTCTCTATAAACGCTTGCATACCTTCCTTCTGATCCGCTGTAGCAAAGGTGCTGTGGAATAAGCGGCGCTCGAATTGCACGCCCTCCGCCAGCGTCGTTTCATATGCGCGATTAATAGACTCTTTGACCATCATCACCATCGGCAAAGACATATTGGCAATGACAGTTGCCGCCGCCAGTGCTTCTTCATGCAATTTATCTGCGGCCACTACGCGCGATACCAAACCCGCACGCTCCGCTTCCGACGCATCCATCATGCGTGCTGTCAGACACATATCCATTGCCTTCGCTTTGGACACTGCACGCGGCAAGCGTTGCGTGCCGCCTGCGCCAGGAATAATGCCGAGCTTTATTTCGGGTTGGCCAAACTTGGCCGTGTCTGCCGCAATGATGAAGTCGCACATCATTGCCAATTCACAACCACCGCCTAATGCATAACCGGCAACTGCAGCAATGACCGGTTTGCGCACACTGCGGATTTGCTCCCAATTACGTGTGATGTAGTCGCCTTTATATACATCCATATATGTATAACTTGCCATGGCACCGATATCGGCACCCGCGGCAAAGGCTTTTTCACTACCGGTAATGATGATGCAGCCTATATCGTCATCGCCGTCAAAGGATTGCAGGGCCAAACCCAGCTCATCCATCAGTTTGTCATTCAGCGCATTCAGCGCAGCAGGACGATTCAAGGTGATTAAGCCAACCTTGCCGTGGATTTCGACCAGAATATTTTCGTATTGCATGGAATCGCTCCTTATATATGTACGCTCAGCTGCACTCAATACTATTCAGACATCATTTGGGTAATAGCACCCACATCGTACCGCGCTGCTTCATGCGACCAGCCTGCTCTCCTGCTTGCGCACCAAAACCCCAGAAGAAGTCGGCACGTACTGCATTCTTAATCGCACCGCCGGTATCCTGCGCCATCATCAGACGCTGCAATACGGCATTACTGTTAGGTTGGGTCGTCGAGAGAAAGACCGGCGCGCCCATAGGTATATATTGCGGATCAATCGCGATCGACCGCTGCGGCGTCAAAGGCACACCCATCGCACCTTTCGGCCCGACAGTCGGGTCCGCTATCTTTTCTTCCCTGAAGAAGACATAACTGGGATTCGCATTCAACAATTCCTGCTGCCTGGTCGGATTGGCAATAACCCAGGCTTTAATGCTTTGCGCAGAAGCTTGATCCAGGGTCATTTCACCTTTATCCACCAGATAACGACCAATGGATTTATAAGGCTGGCCATTCTGATCGGCATAGGCAACACGTACGGTTTCCTTACTATCCATCAGCTGTACGCGACCGGAACCCTGCACTTGCAGGAAGAAAGCCTCAATAGGATCGTCCACCCACAGGATTTCCTTGCCTGCCAGCGAATTCGATTGCGCCATTTCGGCACGCGAAGGATAGGCAACTACTTTGTTTCCAACCAGACGGCCACGCAGGCGCATGCCTTTGAGTTCCGGATATACACTGGCTAACTCAATTGTCAGGATATCGTCCGGCGTACGATGCAGAGGCGTCTGGTAGGGGCCACCACGTTTGCGCGAACCACGCAGCAGGGGCTCGTAGTAGCCTGTGACCAAGCCGTTATCCGAACCATCGGGATTACGCACTTCGTACGGAATAAAGTAAGTTTCAAAGTACTGACGGATGGCTTCGCTATTATTCGTATCGACATTCGCCGCGGCAGTACATGCGCTCTTCCAGTTCACACGACGAATCAACACCGAGCATGAAGCTGCATATGCAGGCCATGCTTCACGCAGATTATCCATGCGCCATCCGGGCAGAGCGGCATAGGTAGTCGGGCGCAACGTCGGCCCGATTTCGGTCTTCGGCAAATCGCCCGGCGTGACTGTCGGTTTCGGCGGTACCACTCCCGGCTTTTCCGATGGAGGCGGCAGCGTGGAACAAGAAACGAGACCGAGTAAGAGGGATGCGAGTAAACTAAGACGAATCAATGACATAGGGGTGATAAGCAATGTGGCTACTATTGGTTGAAGCGGGAATCGCACTGTTTTTACTGTTCTTTATAGTGTGGTGGACCATGTTCTCCGGCAGAAAGCCGACACAGCCACCAGCACAAAAGCCTTTACCGCCGACAGAAGACGAGCAGAAACAGGATTAATGCAGGGTACGCGGCAGGGACAACACGAACTCGGGTATCTTCGCTTCAAACCTTGCGCCATCCTCGGCGACACAGAAGTACTCTCCCGACATCGTTCCCTGCGGCGTCGCCATCGATGTGCCGCTGGTGTATTCAAACTGCTCACCCGGCTGCAACAAAGGCTGATTCCCCACCACACCCAGGCCACGCACTTCCTGCACCTGATTGTTAGCATCAGTAATCACCCAATGGCGCGAAATCAATTGCGCCGCGACCTGCCCTGTATTCCGGATCGTCACTGAATACGCAAATACGTAATTGGAACGAGCCGGATCTGATTGCTCCTCCAGATACTGCGTATTAATAGTCACGGTAAATTCATAAGATGCCATTTGATTCCTTTTGCGCTGCAAGTTCCCTTGCGTCTTGTATATGTCGTTGTTGCGCTGCCATGCCCATATATATAGAGCAACAAGCCAGAGCCATCAGCCATTGCACACGAAATTCCCGGTGCATGCAAGGCAGGCGGGCGGAGTCGCGGGTAAAATAGCGGCTTCTTTAGCAAAGTCACGACCATGCCTAATTACCGTATCGCTCCCAGCATTTTATCCGCCGACTTCGCCCGCCTGGGTGAGGAAGTACGCAATGTCGTTGCCGCCGGCGCCGATATCATCCATTTCGACGTGATGGATAACCATTATGTGCCTAATCTGACCATAGGCCCGCTGGTATGTGAAGCGATACGCCCGCATGTCCAGGTGCCGATCGATGTGCATCTGATGGTCAAACCGGTTGATCGCATTATTCCTGACTTTGCCAAGGCCGGTGCCAATATCATCACCTTCCACCCGGAAGCGTCCGAGCATATCGACCGCACCCTGCAATTGATTCGTGACAACGGCTGTAAAGCAGGCCTGGTATTCAATCCTGCAACGCCCTTGAATCATCTCGAACATGTCATGGACAAGCTCGACATCATCCTGTTGATGTCGGTCAACCCCGGCTTTGGCGGCCAATCCTTCATTCCACATACGCTGAAGAAGATCGCCGCAGTACGCAAAATGATCGACGAATCCGGCCGCGACATCATGCTGGAAGTCGACGGCGGCATCAAAATCGACAATATCGAAGCTGCCGCCCGTGCTGGCGCGGACACCTTTGTTGCCGGCTCCGCCATTTTCGGCAAACCCGACTACAAAGCCGTGATCGACGCCATGCGTAGCGAACTGGCGAAAGTCTGAGCTTGAGCACTGTGACTGAAAACCAGATGTTGCACGGCATACGCGGTGTCATTATCGATCTCGATGGCACCATGCTGCATACAGCACAGGATCTGCACATTGCCATTAATCGTATGCGTGACGGGCTCGGCCTGGCACCACTGAACCTGGAAACCGCCATCAGCTTTGTTGGCAAGGGTGCAGAAAACCTGGTGCGCAAGACCATCGGCGTCGACTTCTCCGAAAGCGAAGTCGAACAGCGCTTTGCAGAAGCGATGTCCTTGTTCGAGCAGCACTACTTTGATGTCAATGGCGAATTCGCCACCGCCTACCCTGGCGTGCACGAAGGGCTGCAGGAAATGCAGGCCAAAGGTTTGCGCCTGGCCTGCGTCACCAATAAACCCATTGCTTTCACGCTACCGCTACTCAAGAAGACCGGCCTGCATGATTACTTTGAAATCATTTACGGCGGCGATTCCTTTGCGAAAAAGAAGCCTGATCCCATGCAGTTACTGCAGGTCTGCGCTGATTTTGAACTCGCTCCGGCACAAATCGTCGCCATCGGTGATTCCATCAACGACTCGCAGGCTGCGCGGGCTGCGGGCTGCAAGGTACTCGCAGTACCTTATGGCTACAACCACGGGCAGGCTATACAAGACGTTGATTCGGATGGTATAGTTTCTTCGCTGCTGGAAGCAGCTCATCTAATTTCTACATAAACAATCATGTTTCTCAACAAAAAACGACTCGCATCACCAGGCGCCCATGAGGCCTGGCTATGGCGACGCTGGCAAATCTGGTCCTAAGCACCAATTGCCGCTGATCGTCTGCGCCCATTGCGCGATCAGCAACGTTTTTTGAACTACCACGCCGCTCGACTACAATAGCGGTCCGGAGAGAAACATGACTGAACTCGAATTCAAATCGTTGGCCGCGCAAGGCTACAACCGTATTCCGCTGATCGCTGAAGCTTTCGCTGATCTGGAAACACCGCTCACGCTCTACCTGAAACTGGCACAAACCCAGAATGGCGGGAAGAATTCCTTCCTGCTGGAATCGGTCGTCGGCGGTGAGCGCTTCGGCCGCTATTCCTTTATCGGCCTGCCAGCCAACACGCTGATGCGCAGCTTTGGCACGCGCATCGAAGTCGTCAAAAACGGCAGCGTCATCGAAACCAAGGAAGGCAATCCGCTCGATTTCATCGCGGAATTCCAGGCGCGCTACAAGGTAGCGATCCTGCCGGGCATGCCGCGCTTCTGCGGTGGCCTGGCTGGTTACTTCGGTTACGACACGGTACGTCACGTCGAGAAACGCCTCGCGCACACGACACCAAAAGACGATCTGGGCCTGCCGGAAATCCAGTTACTGCTGACCGAAGAACTGGCTGTCATAGACAACCTGTCCGGCAAACTGTATCTGATTGTGTATGCCGACCCAACCCAGCCGGAAGCATTCAGCAAAGGCCGTCAACGCCTGAAAGACTTGCGCGCCATGTTGCATCGCGCCGTCGAATTGCCGGTCACCACCGCGTCGGTACGCACTGAAACCATCCGTGAATTCGATAAAGAGTCCTATCTGGCCGCCGTCGCCAAAGCCAAGGAATACGTGATGGCGGGCGACCTGATGCAGGTGCAGATCGGCCAGCGCATCAAGAAGCAATACGTCGATTCGCCGCTCACGCTGTATCGCGCGCTGCGTTCGCTGAATCCGTCGCCGTATATGTATTTCTATAATTTCGGCGATATGCAAATCGTCGGCTCGTCACCGGAAATCCTGGTGCGCAACGAGACCATTTCCGAAGAGAAGAAAAAAGTCACCATCCGTCCGCTGGCCGGGACCCGTC
>JBEBUE010000230.1:0-5416 GCA_040393485.1 Herminiimonas sp. | reverse complement strand
TATGACTACTCCAGATAGCCAAATCACAAGTAACCGACTTGCAGATCAAGTTGCATACGACCCAAATCATCTGTTGGACTCGTTGATTGAAAGACTGCATCTGAAAAATGATGCAGCTTTGTCGCGTGCACTGGAAGTCGCCCCGCCAGTTATCAGCAAAATTCGCCATCGCCGTCTGCCGGTAGGCGCATCCTTGCTGATTCGCATGCACGAAGTAAGCGATTTGAGTATTCGTGACCTGCGTATCCTGATGGGTGACCGTCGCGATAAATTCCGTATCAGCGACAAGCAATTCAAACCAAAAGAAGGCGGCGTCGCAACCGAGCCGCAAGAGTAATGAAAGTTACCCGCAGAGTATTCTCGGCTTAGGCCGGGAATACGCCTGTCGACAAGTAACGATCTCCCCTGTCGCAGACGATGAAAACCACCGTCGCGTTCTCTACTGTCTGAGAAATCCTGAGCGCAACTTCACATGCGCCCGCTGCTGAAATCCCACAGAAAATCCCTTCTTCTATCGCCATACGACGAGCCATTTGCTCGGCGACCGCCTGGCTGACATATTCAAGCTGATCCACTTTGCTGGCGTCGTAAATCTTCGGTAGATAAGCTTCCGGCCATTTGCGTATGCCCGGGATTTGCGAACCCTCATCCGGCTGCACACCGACAATCTTGATGTCCGGGTTCTTTTCTTTCAGATACTGGGACACGCCGATGATGGTGCCAGTCGTACCCATCGCGCTGACAAAGTGCGTGATCTTGCCACCTGTATCGCGCCAGATTTCCGGGCCAGTCGTCTCGTAGTGCGCGCGAGGATTATCCGGATTGGCAAACTGATCGAGGATCAGGCCTTCACCATTCTTTTGCATTTGTTCAGCCAGGTCGCGCGCATATTCCATCCCGCCTGTTTTGGGCGTCAGCACGATTTTTGCCCCGTATGCTGCCATCGCCTGACGGCGCTCTTCGCTCAGGTTCTCCGGCATCAGGAGAATCATTTTATAGCCACGCATCGCGGCCACCATCGCCAGCGCTATGCCGGTATTACCGCTGGTCGCTTCAATCAGGGTATCACCCGGTTTAATCACACCACGCTCTTCCGCATGCAGGATCATGGACAGGGCTGGCCTGTCTTTGACTGAACCCGCAGGATTGTTGCCTTCCAGCTTACCGAGTATGACGTTGTTGCGACGGACTGCTTCTTCACCGCCCAGTCGTTTAAGTCGTACCAGTGGGGTATTGCCGATGGTGTCTTCGATGGTCAAATATTGCATAGTGAGTACTTATCTGGTGTCTCTGGGAAAACGCCATTTTAATCGCAGATGCCCTTGGGCGTACGAATGCAATCAAAACCGGAAGACCAACAAAAAACCCCGCCCACAGACATGGACGGGGCTGGCCTGAGAAGACACAGGAATCTGGCTACTATTTCTCTGATTTAGCCTTCGTCGCGACTTTTTTTGCAGCCGGTTTGCTAGCACCGGATTTCGGCACGCCATTCACAGTAAGCCCGGCCTGGGACAGCTTTTCCGAACTCTTCTCGCCTACGCCTTTAACGCGCTTTTGCAAATCATCCCAATCCTTGAAATCACCACCTTTTTTTCGCTCTTCGAGGATAGCCTTAGAGGTGCTCGGGCCTATGCCCTTGATCCCATCCAACGCCGCCTGATCCGCCTTGTTCACATCGACTTGAGCCCACGCAAAACTCAAGGATAAAAATGCAGCTGCAAGTGAGAAAAACACTTTTTTCAACATTTGAATCTCCTATTTAATTTGTAAAAATGCACAGGAATAACGATGCGAGACAGCTACATTTATCGCTAGCCCAGCGTCGAATTTAGGGAAAACCAAGAGGAATTTGAAGCGGACATTTCCCAAAGGAAATGCATAAAACAGGAGAAATACGGGGAGTAGAAGTGAGTACCGGCTAACCTGTTTTCATATAAATACATAAAACAGCTTAGCCGGAGATGCAGCAAGACCTTAATTCATGACATTCAATTCTTCAGTACGGCGTGGCGGATAGCTTTCCCACTTGCTGCAACCAGGGCATTGCCAGTAATACTGACGCGCCTTGAAACCACAATGGCTACATTGATAGCGCGCCAGTTTTTGCGTGTAACCGTGTACCAGGTTCTTAACCAGCGACAGTTCAGAACGCATCTCCGGCGGCGCTTCCATCAAACGCGCTTCCAGTAGCTTATCCAGCCCCAGCAAAGTCGGCGTGCGACGCAATTCATCGCTGACCATTTGATTCGCTGCGTCCACGCCCTCCAACTCCAGCACGGCCTTGAACACGACCTCGAGCAAATCGATGGACGAAGCCTCTGCCAGATAAAATTTCAGCAGATTCACGCCTTCCTGCGCACGACCGACTGCACGATAGCCATCCATCAGGCGCTGCGCTACTAACGCCACGTGCGGCACACTTTGATGCTCGACACGTCGCCAGGTCAGCAAGGCCAATTCAGTATCGCCCTGTGCCAGCTGCGCGTCGCCCAGCAGGATAGTCGCACGTACGCTTTTACGATCCGCAGCCAATGCTTTTTCCAGCAAAATGATAGCTGCGTCAGGATGTGTATGCACCAATTCATCCTGTGCCAGCTCACAGTAAAACTGTGCAATTTCTTTCTGACGACCGCCGGCACCCGATTCCTGCAACGCATGGGCTGCCTGAATCGCACGCTCCCATTCCTTTTCACGCTGATAAATCTCCAGCAGCGCACGTCGCGCCTGCGCACCGTACTGCGTATCGATCAACTGATTGAAGGTTTCTTCTGCCCGGTCCAGCAAACCGGCATTCAGGTAATCCTGGCCCAGCTCATACTGTGCGTGCACCTTATGCTCCAGCGGCAAATCAGGACGCGCCAGAAGGTTCTGATGCACGCGTATCGCACGCTCTGTCTCACCACGGCGGCGGAACAGATTGCCCAAGGCGAAATGCAACTCTGCCGTTTCTGGATCCAGTTTGACGATTTCGATAAAGGCATCAATCGCCTTGTCAGGTTGTTCGTTCAGCAGGAAATTCAAACCCTTGAAATAGCCGCGCGGCAAGCTACGCGACTCCGAAACCAATTGTTTGATATCTACGCGTGCAGCGATCCAGCCCAGGGTAAAAAAGGCCGGAATAGCAAGCAACCACCAAGTTTCAAATTCCATGCAATGTTGTGTTGTAGTGAGTAATCAAATGATTAAAAGACGCACCGACTCACAGATGAATCACGGCGTCCGGCTGTGGTGGTTGCGACTTCACCAAAGCCTGTTCTTGTACTTCTTTTTGTATTGTTGCGATTGTCTTCTTATGTTTCGCCAGTTCACGGCGGTGACGGAACAGGGTCGGCGTCATCGCCAGCACGCCCAATGCAGCACCACCAACAAAGAAACCGAGCAAGAGCAACACCAAAGGTCCGCGCATTTCATAACCGAGGAAGAACTGCAGCGACACTTCCTGTGTATTTTTCATCGCGAAACCAAAGAACACGATGAAAAGTAGGACAGCAATAATTCTGAGCAGGATTTTCATGGCGTTCGTTCCTTTATAAGCTGATCCGGGTTACTGCATGCACAGTAATAGATTAACGAAATTGTACGTGAAAAAAAACGGCATCCGAAGATGCCGTCCTTATTTCGTTACAAACAACTCAGTCTTCGATGATTGGTTGACCAACCATCGCATCCACACGCTCACGTAACTGCTTGCCTGGCTTGAAATGCGGTACCCGTTTTTCAGGCACCATCACCTTGTCACCCGACTTTGGGTTACGACCAATACGCGGTGGGCGGCTATTGAGTGCAAAGCTGCCGAAACCACGTATCTCGATGCGCTGACCGGTTGCCAGGGCATCCGACATTGCATCGAGTATGGTTTTGACCGCGTAATCCGCATCCTTAGCTACCAGTTGCGGATAACGCTCAGCCAAGCGAGCAATCAGCTCCGACTTTGTCATTGATAATGATCTTAGTTCTTGTTGTCGAGCTTAGCTTTGAGCAATGCGCCGAGGCTGGTCGTACCCGATGCAGCATTCGCATCCGACGACATTTTTTGCATTGCTTCTTGCGTTTCGACGTTGTCTTTAGCTTTGATCGACAGTTGGATGCCGCGTGCTTTGCGGTCAACGTTGATAACCATTGCTTCAACTGTGTCGCCGACTTTCAGGTGCGTACCAGCATCTTCCACGCGATCGCGGGAGATTTCGGAAGCGCGCAAGTAGCCTTCAACTTCATCGGACAATTGGATCACTGCGCCTTTAGGCTCAACCGATTTAACGGTACCAGTTACCAACGCGCCTTTGTCGTTCATTGCAGCGAAGTTGTTGAATGGGTCACCTTCGAGTTGTTTAACGCCGAGGGATACGCGTTCACGTTCCACGTCGATAGCCAACACGATTGCTTCCAGCTCGTCACCTTTCTTGAAGCGACGAACAGCTTCTTCGCCGGTTTCAGTCCAGGACAGGTCGGACAAGTGAACCAGACCGTCGATGTTGCCAGCCAGGCCGATGAACACGCCGAAGTCGGTGATCGATTTGATCGCGCCACGAACTTTGTCACCTTTTTTATGGGTCACAGCAAAGTCATCCCATGGGTTGGCTTTACATTGTTTCATGCCGAGGCTGATACGACGACGTTCTTCGTCGATTTCCAGAACCATGACTTCGACTTCATCGCCCAATTGAACGACTTTGTTCGGTGCCACGTTTTTGTTGGTCCAGTCCATTTCGGAAACGTGCACCAGGCCTTCGATACCTTGTTCGACTTCAACGAATGAGCCGTAGTCGGTCAGGTTGGTGACTTTACCGAACAGGCGTGTGCCTTGTGGGTAACGACGGGACAAACCGGTCCAAGGATCGTCGCCCAATTGTTTGACGCCCAGCGATACGCGGTTTTTCTCTTGATCGTACTTGAGTACTTTCGCGGTGATTTCTTGACCGACGGTGAGTACTTCCGAAGGATGACGCACACGACGCCATGCCAGATCGGTGATGTGCAACAGACCATCGATACCACCCAGATCCACGAACGCGCCGTAGTCGGTGATGTTTTTAACAACGCCAGTAACGATGGTGCCTTCTTTCAGGGTTTCCATCAGTTTTTGACGTTCTTCGCCCATCGATGCTTCGATGACAGCGCGACGCGACAGCACAACGTTGTTACGTTTGCGATCGAGTTTGATAACTTTGAATTCGAGCGTTTTGCCTTCGAATGGAGTCGTGTCTTTAACAGGACGGGTATCAACCAGCGAACCCGGCAAGAATGCGCGGATGCCATTGGTCAAAACGGTCAGACCGCCTTTGACTTTACCGTTAACGGTACCGACGACGATTTCACCGGATTCCATCGCTTTTTCAAGCGAGAGCCACGATGCCAGGCGTTTAGCCTTGTCGCGCGACAGGATAGTGTCGCCAAAACCGTTTTCGAGGGATTC
>JBEBUE010000229.1:0-5423 GCA_040393485.1 Herminiimonas sp. | reverse complement strand
GTGGTTGACGGTATCCATGCGAAGACGGAAAATTGCCAACCCGCAATGAGCAAAGTTTATAGGGCTGGTGCGGGTATGGCTGCAGCGCTGCGTGCCTTGCGGCAGTTTTCCTGAATCGGCTGCTTATGGCCGATTTTTTCAACATTGAGTAATTTTCTTTCTCTCCAGGTGGTGATTTGAGCATTTCCCCCGGCAGTTTTCCTGATGCGTCCCATGAATTGCCCGCCAGCGCGCGCGATTCTGCAGCTGCTGCCGATGCTCATGTGATGTTGCCCTTGTATGTTGACCTCGACGGGACGCTGACTTACACCGATCTTTTATTTGAATCGGTGCTGCTGCTGATCAAACGCAATCCCTTATATATCTTCCTGTGCTTCGTATGGTTGTTGCAGGGGCGCGGGTACCTGAAAGCGCAAATCGCCAGGCGCATCCGGCTGGATGTTGCACTGTTGCCTTACAACGACGAACTCCTCGCTTATTTAAAGCAGCAGCATGCGGCGGGCCGACGTCTGATATTGGCGAGTGCGTCTGATCGTCATTTGGTGCAGATGGTGGCTGATCATCTCGGTATCTTCTCCGCTGTGATGGGGAGCGATGCGGCGACCAACCTCAAGTCTGCCGCCAAACTGGCAGCGATAGAAAAAGACGCGGGTGCTGCCGGTTTTGCATATGCCGGTAACAGTTCGGCCGACCTTGCCGTGTGGGCGCGTGCGAACGAGCTGATCGTGGTCAATGCGCCTGCCGCTATCCTGGCGCAAGCACAGCGGATGAAGGCGCCAGCGCTTATCATCCCGCCGCGTCCATTCAAATTGCGCCTGGTACTCAAGGCTTTGCGCCTGCATCAATGGGCAAAAAATGCCTTACTGTTTGTCCCTTTGCTGGCCGCACATGAGCTCAACAGTGAGCCCTGGCTGTCTACCTTGCTGGCCTTTATCGCATTCGGCATGTGTGCTTCGGCAACGTATATTGTCAACGACCTGTTTGATCTTGCCTCGGATCGTGCACACCCGCGCAAACGGGCGCGTCCTTTTGCCGCGGCAACCCTGACTATTCCTTTTGGCATTGTATTAATTGCTGTATTGCTGCCCTTGTCTTTATGGCTGGCAGCCGCAATTTCACCTGTCTACCTGGGGTTGATGCTGCTCTACATCGTGGTGACCTTGTTATATTCGGCGCGCTTGAAACAAGTTGCGATAGTCGATGTGTTGGTACTCGCTTCTTTATATACACACCGAATTTTGGCGGGCGGTGTGGTCAGTGATGTGCTGATTTCCAACTGGTTGCTGGCAGTGTCGCTCTTCATGTTCCTCAGCCTGGCCCTGGTCAAGCGCTGCGCCGAGCTCGAATTCATGAGCGGCGATGGCCATGTTTCATTGGCCGGACGCGGTTATCGCACCAGTGATTTGTCGTATTTGATTTCCATGGGTATCGCCAGCGGTTTCGTCGCGGTGATGTTGTTGGCGCTGTATATCGACAGCCAGGTTGGTGGCGAAATGTATCCGCATGCCGAATGGTTGTGGCTGATATTGCCAGTAGTATTGTTTTGGATCATGCGCTTGTGGCTGAAAATTTCTCGTATGGAAATCCATGACGATCCCTTGCTGTTCGCGATTACGGATCGCGCCAGTTGGGCGGTAGCGATTATCATCGGCAGCATTGCGCTAGCCGCTTCCTGGCCGGGGTTGGCATGAGTCAGATCGCGGCATTGGGGCTGGCATTTTTTTGCGTTTGCCTGACTGCGCTGGCGCAGGTCTTGTTGAAGATGGGGATGTCAGCGCCGGCGATCCAGCAAGCGATGGCCGCTGATATGCGCTCCGTCTTTTGGCTGGCATTGAGCAGCCCCTTGATCTGGGGCGGCATGTTTTGTTTCGGTGCGAGTGCCGGCCTGTGGTTGCTGGTGCTGGGCAAGCTGGAAGTTAGCATGGCTTATCCACTGATCTCGCTCGGTGTGGTCCTGACCACGATGGCGGGGATTTTTATCCTGGGTGAGTCCGTCAGTATTTATAAGGTGCTGGGTGTGGCCTTGATCATTACAGGTGTCGTTATCCTGTCGGTAAAGAGTTAAGAATTAAGGAAGAGTAATGAATTTGAATTCGACGCGTTCGCTGTACGCTGGCGCAGACCCGGTACGCGCGCGACAGGTTTTCAAGTGGACGTTTGGTATTACGTTGCTGATCAAGTTGTGGCTGGCGGCGTATTTCCCAATGACCGGCGACGAAGCTTTCTTTTACCAATGGGGTGTGTTCCCGGATTGGGGCTATTCCGATCATCCGCCTATGGTGGGTTGGCTGTTGTTTGTCCTGAATAGTTTTTCCAGTCATCCCTTATCGCTGCGCTTCTTTACTGTATTGCTGTGGAGCCTGATCGCGCTCGGACTGGTTGATCTGCTGCGTCGTATCTCCCCGTTCCAGGAAGGCGTCGCTTACTGGCTGGGCACCCTGTTCCTGGTGCTGCCGTTCTCGCTGTTGCTGAATCTGGTGACGACCGATACGCCGCTGATTTTCTTTATCTTCCTATCCGGTTACTGCTTCATACGCGGCACGATGTCCGAGAAAATCCTGTGGTACGTCGGTGCCGGTATATTCCTCGGCTGTGCGCTGCTGTCGAAATACTTCGCCGGTTTGCTCGCCATCGCTTATTTCGTTTATCTGTGCCGTTCACGTCGCGGCTGGCTGAATCTGATAGTCATTGCTTTGTGCTCGGCTCCCTTGTTCGCGATCACTATCGCGTTCAATGCACATCACTGCTGGTCGAATGTGATGTTCAATATGATCAACCGTAATGAAAACGCATCGTTGTCCCTGTACACGGTCGGCGAATACGTGTTGATGATGATTTACCTCATCACGCCATGGGTCTTCATCAAGCTGCTGCGTTCCGCCAATATGATGGCGCAGCGTGGCGCGATCGTTGTCTTGTTCCTGGTGCCGTTTGCCTTGTTCCTCTTGCTGTCGATGGAAAAGACGATTGGTTTGCACTGGGTGCTGGGCTTTATGCCTTTCTTGTTCCTGTTCATCGGAACCAGCAGCAGCGCTGAAGATTTGCGCAAGTACACTAAATGGACCGCATGGTTCTCGGTGCCACATTTCCTTTTCCTGGCTGCGATCATCCTGTTGCCGACCACTATGTGGAAAGATTACGAGCTGCATGACGACATCATCTTCCACAAGGAAGCGAAGAATATTGTCGCCAACCTGCGCAAGGATTTGCCGCCGGGTGCCGCCATTATGGCGCGTGCGTATACGCCTGCAGCTTTGTTGTCCTATCACGCGGATGAGTATTTGCCGACCTTTGGCCAGGGTAAATTCCATGCGCGCCAGGATGATTTGCTGGTCGATTTCAAAACCTACGCGGGCAAAACCATCCGTATCTTTGATCGCCGTGCGATTAATCCGGCGGACCTGGCGCCTTACTTTGCGACGGTCACCGTGCATACGATGCAGGTCGATGGCTTGACCTTCTGGTATGCAGACGGCACTGATTTCAAATACGATGTGTATCGTGAGCGCATCCTGAAGACAGTGGCGAATATGTATTACCGGATTCCATCCTTCTTGCCGGTTTACGGTTGTGGTTTCCTGGAGCGTTACGATATACCCAGACCACAATAAATTATTCTGAGCGGTACCTGTAGTTGCTGAAGCAGTTTTCATTGGATACAAGGAAAGGCTGGCGACTATGAAGAAAAAGACTCTTGCCCTGATCACCGCCTCGGCACTGCTGGGTAGCCTGATCGGATGTGCACCGCTGACGGTGATCAATGCGCTGACCAGTTCGCGCAGCTATGAAAAGACGGCTGATATCGCCTTTGGTACAGATGTGCGGCAACGGCTTGATGTCTACGTGCCGCGAGACCTGCAAGGCTCGGCCGCGGTCGTCGTGTTCTTTTACGGCGGGAGCTGGAATAGCGGTAACCGCGCTGACTATGCCTTTGTCGGTGAGGCTCTGGCTTCACGCGGCATCATTGCGGTAGTGGCGGATTACCGCCTGTATCCGCAGGTACGTTATCCGGATTTTATCGATGATGCGGCGCTGGCCGTGGCCTGGGCGGCGAAGGATATCCAGCGCTTTGGAGGTGATCCCAAGCGCTTGTTTGTAATGGGACATAGCGCAGGGGCATATAACGCGGCGATGGTGGCGCTGGATCCGCGCTGGCTGGGCAAGCAGGGTTTGAAGCCTGGCATATTGCGTGGCTGGATAGGACTGGCCGGGCCGTATGACTTTATCCCGATCGAAAATCCCGACGTAAAGCCGGTCTTTTTCTTTCCGAATACTCCCGCAGAATCGCAACCGATTAATCATGTCTCGCGCGCGGCGGTGCCTGCTTTGCTGATAGCGTCGCACGATGACAAAATCGTGAACCCGCTGCGCAATACCGCTGGTCTCGCGCAGCAACTGCGCAATTCAGGCGTGGCAGTGACGGAGCTGTATTTTGATCGTACCGGCCATGCAACCCTGGTCGCGGCTATTTCATGGCCGCTGCGTGGTTTGGCGCCGGTACTGGATAATGTGGAGCGGTTTGTAAAGTCCGAGCCTGCACGTGAAAATTATGCAAGTCAGGCAAAATAGAATTTGCAGTAAGCTAGCTATTAACTTGCCGGAGTGGGAGTCATCCATTCCGGCATTTTTCATATCGCTATGACGATGGGTAAAAATGGAAATATTTGAACGCATACTTGGCATTATCTTGCCGGTCTTTATCATCATCGCGCTCGGCTATGGTTACGCCCGGCTACGCGGCGAATCCGTGCGTTCGGATATGACGGCAGTCAATCGGGTCAGCATGGATGTGCTGTGTCCTTTGCTGGTCTTTACGGCATTGGCGGCGAAGGACTTTGACCTTGCACATAACGGTACGCTGATCCTGGCGGGAGCCCTGATTTCGCTGGGTTCCGGTTTGCTGGCGTGGCCGGTCGCGCGCCTGTTTGGTTACGATGTGCGCAGCTTTGTGCCGCCGATGATGTACAACAACTGCGGCAACATGGGTTTGCCGCTCGCAATGCTGGCTTTCGGTGCCTCGGCACTCGGTTCCGCCGTCGCCCTGTTCATGGCCTGTAATCTGGTTTATTTCTCAGTCGGGATCAAGATCATAGAAAGTGGTCGCAAGGGTCATGACGGGGTACACGTCTCGCCATGGAAATTCCTTGCCAACCCGATGATGATTTCCATGATCATCGGTATGGCTTTTGCGATAGTGCATGTGCCATTGCCGACGCCGCTGTTCATGGCGATGAAGATGCTGGGCGACGCCTGTATTCCGTTGATGTTGTTCGCACTGGGTGTGCGGATGATGGATGTCAGTCTCAAGAGCTGGCATATCGGCCTGGTGGGCGCGGCAGTGTGTCCGCTTGCGGGCCTGATCATCGCCTGGTTGCTGGATCATGTGTTCAGTCTTAATCCGGAGCAGCGCGGCCAGATGTATT
>JBEBUE010000228.1:0-5436 GCA_040393485.1 Herminiimonas sp. | reverse complement strand
TATCGAGAACAATTTGTCGCATGCTTAATCAGTATTCAAAGAGTAAAAAATAATCGTTGCTGAGCGTACTTAGGCAGCAACTTCAACACCACGATTGGCCAGTGCATCAGCACGTTCGTTACCGGCATGACCGTTATGTCCGCGCACCCAGCGCCATTCGATTTTATGACGTGCCTGCGCTGCATCCAGTTCCTGCCACAGGTCTACATTCTTGACCGGCTCCTTGGAGGCGGTTTTCCAGCCGCGCGCTTTCCAGCCGTGAATCCATTCGCTGATGCCTTTTTGTACGTACTGGCTATCTGTATGCACGACGACTTCACATGGACGCGTCAGCAGGTTGAGCGCTTCGATGACTGCTTTCAGTTCCATACGATTATTGGTGGTGTTGAGTTCACCGCCGAATATTTCTTTCTCGTGCTCGCCCATCACCAGCAATGCGCCCCAGCCGCCGCGGCCGGGATTGCCTTTGCATGCGCCATCGCTATATATATCTATCTTGTCCATGCTGCTTTCTTTTCTCTCTGCTACTTGTGTGACTTATGTATTTTGTTGGTCGCCGGTACGCCTTGCGGCGCAGTGGCTTTTTGTGTTTTCCAGGCCGGGCCTATGAGGTGCATGCCACGCACGCGCTTGACTGCCTGCACTACGTAGACCGCACCAAGGTAAGGCCACCAGCGCTCGCCTATGTTTTCGAGGAAGCTAAAGCGATCCAGCCATTTCTGCGTTTCACACGGTGGCGCATAGCAACCGAAGTAACCACCGCTGACTTCCATATTCAATAACTTCAGCCAATCTTTCACGCGCGGCAGGCTGATAAATTCACCTTGCTGCGGCAGGAAGTAGGATTCGCTCAGGCGTCCGATGATTTGTCGTGCGCCCCAGAAACTGTAGGGATTAAAGCCGCAAATGATGACCTGTCCTTCCGGGATCAGCACACGCTCGACTTCCCGCAGCACCTGATGCGGCTCCTTCGCGAACTCCAGTGCATGCGGCAGGATCACCAGGTCTATGCTGGCCGATGCATACGGTAACTCTTCAAAATCCTGCACCACCACCAGCGGCTTCGCTTCGTTGTCATGCCCTTTGGCAGGAAAGCCGGTATCAGTCAGCCAGGTGTGCGGCATGCGGTTGGCACGTAGGGCCTGGATTTGCGGCAAGCCGATCTGGGTAGCGTTGAAGCCAAAGATGTCTACAGTCAACTCATCCAGACGCGCGTGCTCCCAATCCCGCACATAGTTGCCGGTCGGTGTCTCAAGCCAGGGCCCGAGGGATATAATGGACTTTTCTGTAGAAGATGTTTCCATGCGTATGTTGAGTGTACTGACTGTTCCCGCTTTTAACGACAATTACCTGTGGATTATCCACGATGGCGTCCATGCCGCCGTGGTTGATCCGGGCGATGCCCGACCGATACTTGCCGCGCTGGAGGCGCATAAACTTTCTCTGGTCGCTATTCTACTGACTCATCACCATAGTGACCATGTCGGCGGCGTATCTACTTTGTTGCAGCATTTCAAAGTTCCGGTCTATGCTCCGCGCAAAGACCCTATCGCCAACGTCACGCAAGCGCTGGATGAAGGCGATACCGTCACCATTCCTGAACTCGGCCTGCAATTGTCGGTACTGCATGTGCCTGGCCATACCCTGGGTCACATCGCTTATGTAGCGAAAGAACAAGGCTGGCTGTTCTGCGGCGATACTCTGTTTGCCGGCGGTTGTGGCCGCATCTTTGAAGGCACGCCGACCCAGATGCTGGCTTCGCTCGACAAGCTCGCAGCACTGCCGGATGACACCAAAGTCTATTGCGCCCACGAGTACACCATCTCCAACCTGCGCTTTGCGCTGGCGGCAGAACCGAACAATACCGCGCTGGCAGAGCGCTTCGAGGCAGAACAAGCCAAGCGCAAGCAGAACATCCCGACCGTCCCATCGAATATCGGCCTGGAAAAATCGACCAATCCCTTCCTGCGTGCCCGCGTCCCGGCGATAGCGCAGAACATGGTAGCCAATGGCAAAGCCCGGAACGACGATCCGGTCACTGTCTTCGCCGCCCTGCGGGAATGGAAAAATAACTTCTAGCAGGCCGCCAGCAGTATCAGTATTGTCTTATCAGCATCCCGAATAATTCCCCATGAGCAACTAAAGACCGGCAAACGCCGGTTTTTCGAGAGAAATATTATCTTTTTAATATCTGCCTTTAGTGCAAAAACAGGCGATAAACACTAGCTGTTGTGTAAATTGTCTTGACTAGCAAAATGCGCATTACTTACACTCGGCCATTATCCTTTTCAACCGGCTGCTCATGGGTCGGTAATTTTGCGAGATCCCATGCCTACATCCGATTTTAAAGTGCCCTACAAAACCATCACCGCCGCCGTCCTGCTAAGCTTCGCCGGCCTCTCCCACGCCAGCGATCTCTCGCTACCACCCTACAACTGGGTAAAAGACGCAGCCCTGCAAGACAATCCCGCCCTCGCCAACGATCCCCTCAGTGAATTTGTCGTCACCAGTGAAGATGACGTCTGGGGCCGTATCCGCAAGGGCTTTGCAATACCGGACCTGACCGACAACCAGTTGGTAATCAACCAGACGATCTGGTACAGCTCGCGCCCTGATTACATCGGCCGCACCACCAAACGTGCTTCGCTGTATCTGTATCACGTGGTTGAGGAATTGGAAAAGCGCGGCATGCCGACCGAACTGGCCTTGCTGCCTTTCATCGAATCAGCATTTAACCCGCAAGCCTATTCGACCGCCAAAGCGGCAGGCATGTGGCAATTCATTCCATCGACCGGCCGCGACTTCAACCTGAAACAGAATATGTTCAAGGATGAGCGCCGCAGCGTATTGGCCTCGACCGATGCCGCCCTGACTTACCTGCAAAAACTGTATGGCATGTTCGGCGACTGGCAACTGGCATTGGCAGCGTACAACTGGGGCGAAGGCTCCGTGCAACGCGCGATCAAGAAGGCTGAAGCAGCAGGCGTAGGCACCGATTTCAACAGCCTGTCTGCCTACATGCCGGCAGAAACACGTAACTACGTGCCGAAGCTGCAAGCGGTCAAGAACATCATCGCCACACCGGACGCATATGGCATTACCTTGCTGAAGGTCGATAACCAGCCTTACTTCGTCAGCATCGCCAAAACGCGCGACATCGACGTCAAGCTGGCGGCGCAATTGGCTGAATTGCCTATGGATGAATTCAAGGCACTGAATCCGCAATTCAACCGCCCTGTCATTACCGGCAGCAGCAACACGCAAATCCTGCTGCCGCAAAGCAATGCGGACAAATTCAAGGCGAATCTGGCGAAATGGAGCCATGCACTGTCGTCATGGACTGCGCACAAGGTCACCAATGCGCGTGAACGCATAGAAACCATCGCGGCGAAATTCCACACTACGCCGCAAGTCATACGCGAAGTAAACAACATCCCGCCGAAGATGGTGCTGAAAGCAGGCTCGACGGTGCTGGTACCACGTACCGACGATACGGCGCAGAAAGACATTACGCAGGAAGTCGCGGACAATGCGACGCTGGCGATGGCTCCGGATGTACCGGATACCAAGCGCATCAATGTGACCGTCAAGAAGAAGGACACCATCAATACGCTGGCGAGCCGCTACAAGGTCACCATCGCGCAAATCAAGTCATGGAATAACCTGAGCCACGACAAACTGGCGAGCGGTCAGAAACTGGAACTGCACGTACCGTACAAAGCAGCCGTCGCAAGCAACAACAAATCCAAAGCGGCACCGAGCAAGACTGTAGCGAAATCCACCAAGCAGGCTAGCCGCACACCTGCCAAAGCGACCAAAGCTAAAACCACAGTCGCTTCCAACAAATCTGGCAACAAGGCACCAGCCAAAATCAGCGTTGCATCTGCCAGCGGCAAAACAAACTTGAAATAAGCAAATCTGAAATAAGCAAGCCAAGCTAAGCGTCGTGCTCGACGCTTACACTGCCACCTCATCCGGACGTGCGTAGACCGAAGCAGCCAACAGGCGCTGCGTATAAGCTTGCGCCGGTTTGGACAAGACCGTTTGCGTCAGGCCCTGCTCCACCACCTTGCCGTCTTTCATTACCATCACACGATGCGCCATTGCCCGTATGACCGCCAGATCGTGGCTGATGAAGATATAAGCCATGCCGTATTTCTTCTGCAGATCAGCCAGCAGTAACAACACTTGATGCTGCACTGATACGTCCAGTGAAGACGTCGGTTCATCCAGCAAAATCAAATCAGGCTTCAGCACCAGGGCACGCGCAATCGCAATCCGCTGACGCTGCCCGCCGGAGAATTCGTGTGGATAGCGCGTCATCATCTCGGGTGATAAACCCACTTCCTGCAAACCGTCTGCCACCGCTTTGCGTATGCCATGCGGCCCGAGCTGCGGCTGGTGCAAAGCCAGTCCTTCGCCGACGATTTGCTCAACCGTACGACGCGGCGACAGGGAGGCGAACGGATCCTGGAACACGATCTGCATGCGGGCGCGCAAAGGGCGTAAGGCATCGCGACTCTTGTTGGCAATCGACTGCCATTCAAAACTGATCTCACCCTTTACATGCGCACTCGACAGGCGCAGCAGCGCCAGGCCCAGCGTCGATTTGCCGGAACCGGACTCACCCACTATGCCCAGCGTCTCGCCCGGCCTGACCTGCACATCAACCTGATCGACTGCAACGAAAGGAAGCTTCCGGAACCAGCCCTTTTTAATATCGAAAGTACAGCTCACCTGCTCTGCCTGCAACAATGGCGTCGCAGCCTCACTCACCACATTCACCAATTGATGCGGCTGGCTGGCCAGCAGTTTCTTGGTATAGGCTTCGCGCGGCGCGGCAAATAACTGCTGCGTGCTTGCGACTTCCAGCAAGCGTCCTTTTTCCATCACGCCAACCCGATCCGCGAAATGACGCACCAGGTTGAGGTCATGCGTAATCATCAGCACGGCCATATTCTCTTCGCGCTGTAACTGATTCAGCAGCTCGACGATCTGCACCTGTATCGTGACGTCCAATGCCGTGGTCGGCTCATCCGCAATCAATAACTTGGGCTTACACGCCAGCGCCATTGCAATCATCGCGCGCTGCCGCTGGCCACCGGACAGTTCATGCGGATAGGACAAGGCACGTCGTTGCGGCTCCGGGATGCCGGTCTTATCCAGCAATTCAACGGTACGCAAGGCAGCTGTTTTTGCGCTAATGCCTTCATGCAGCATCAGGACTTCGGCGATCTGGTTACCTATAGTGAATAAAGGATTCAGCGCCGTCATCGGCTCCTGGAAGATCATCGCAATGTCATTGCCGCGCACGGAACGCATCGCCGCCTCGGTCTTTTGCAGGATGTCCTGACCTTCAAACAGTATCTTGCCGCCGTAAGTCGCATCCTGGTTCAGCCGCAGCAAAGACAATGCAGTCACCGTCTTGCCCGAACC
>JBEBUE010000227.1:0-5464 GCA_040393485.1 Herminiimonas sp. | reverse complement strand
AAGGCATTTGCACCATTCAGGATCTCGGTATAGTCAACGCCACCCAGTGTCAGCAAATCTTCCTGGGTACCGCCCGGCCCGGTAATCGGCAAGCCGTCATACAGATACTTGATACCGAGCGAGTAACCTTGATAGAAGGTGTTCAGGCCGGAACCACGTATCGAAATTTTGTTGGCACCGGTACCACTGGTAGCAGCGGCGAAGACACCCGGTTGATAGGCCAGCACATCTTCGGCGTTGGCTGCGCGACCTCTTTCTACGTCAGCGTTGTTGACTACACTGGCAGTGCCCGGAACCTTGTCGAGACGGGCTTTGGCTTTTTCAGAATCCTTCAGGGCCTTGCCCTTGATAACTACGGTTTCCTCTACCTGTGGCGCAGCTTCCTGTGCCCCGGCGATACCACCGGACAGGCATAATGCAGCACCAACACCGAGCGTGCGCAGCAAGGAGGCGCGTGCGGTCGTTGTTGAGTTTATTTGCCTTGCATTACGCTGCATCCAGCTCACCTTCTTCTTCACTTTCCTTACTCCCGATATCAGTTGATTTAGTTGTGCGTTTTCTGGCCCCCAATTGCGGGATGGCACTCAGCAGGGTCTGCGTATAAATGTGTTGCGGATTTTCAAAGACCTCACGAACCCCACCCGACTCGACGACGATGCCGTCCTTCATCACCAGGATGCGATCGCTGACGCGGTAAATCACGCCGAGGTCATGAGAGATGAAAAGACAGGACAGGCCAAGGCGATCTTTCAGGTCGAGCAGCAAATCCAGGATTTGTGCCTGTACCGACACATCGAGTGCGGAGACTGGCTCGTCGCAGATCAGCACTTCCGGTTCAGGTGCCAGCGCACGGGCAATGGCTATACGCTGGCGCTGACCGCCGGATAATTCGATAGGACGACGTTGCAGGAAGCTTTGATCCAGACGTACCAGCTGCAGCAGCTCTACCGCGCGGGCACGTGTTTCTGCCGCATTGGTATAACCAGCGACTCCCAATGCTTCGAACAGCACACGCTCTACCGTATAGCGTGGATCAAATGAACTAAGCGGGTCTTGGAACACCACCTGTATGCGTTTGCGCTCTGCGCGCTGTTGCGCATCGCTGAGCTCGCTCCAGACTTGGTCACGCAGGCGAACGTTGCCGACGTTCGGTGTTTCGAGTCCGAGCACCATGCGTGTCAGGGTGGTCTTGCCGGAGCCGGACTCACCGACGATGCCGACTGTCTCGCCTTTGCGCAAGGCAAAGGACACTTCGGATACGGCCACACGTCGTGAGCCATCTGGAGCGAAGAACACTTTGGTCAGGTTGTTCACCTCAACCGCGATCGGCTTGGTATTGATGACACCGGGTTCCTGCTCAGCCGGCAAGGTCGCCAGATGACCGTCATCGGTCACAGCTATCTTCTGCCGTACCGGACCGCGTTTCTGTACCGATGCGACGGCAGACAGCAAGGATTTTGTATACGGATGTTGCGGATCGTGCAGGATCGCATCCAGCGGCCCCTGCTCAACTATCTCACCATGCCACATCACTGCGACCCGGTCTGCCAATCGCGACACCACGGCAAAATCATGGCTCACCACCAGCATGGCTTTGTCTGGCGTGCGCAAGGATTCCAGCAGATCCAGTACTTGTGCCTGTACCGCCGCATCCAGTGCGGTAGTCGGTTCATCGGCGATCAGGAGTTCAGGGTTGCAAGCGATCGCGGAAGCAATCAGCGCACGCTGGCGCAGACCGCCGGAAAGTTGATGCGGATACTGCTGCAAACGGGATTCAGGTTCAGGAATGCCGACCGAACGTAGCAAGGCGATGACTTTTTCGTCACGCTCCTGCCTGGTCCATTTTCCATGCAGCTTGAGTGGCTCTGCCACTTCGGCACCGATCGTACGCAACGGGTCCAGGGAGCCGAGCGCATCCTGCATCACGAAGCCGATACGACGACCACGTATATCACGCCAGGTACGCTCGTTAAACTTGCGCAGATCGTCGCCATCAAAGCTCAGGCGATCTGCCTGCAAGGTGCTGCGATGTCCGGTCAGGCCAACCAGCGTGCGTGAAGTGACGCTCTTGCCGGAGCCGGATTCACCGACCAGGGCCAGGCATTCGCCACGATGCAAGGCAAACGAAATGCCCTTGATGACAGCAGGACCGCCATGGCCAAAACGGACATGCAGGTTCTCCACTTCGACCAAAGGTCGACGCCCGTTTTCCAGCTGGCTGGTCATGCGCGCTTGCCTTCACTACGCAGCAATAGTTCACGTCCCAGTGCAGTGATCGAAACTACCGTCAGGGTGACGGCAACGCCGGGAGCAGCGACCAGCCACCACGCATTCGACAGGAAGTTGCGACCAACCGACAACATGGAACCCCATTCCGGTGAAGGTGGTGGCGCACCAAAGCCAAGGAAACTCAGTGCAGCACCGGCGGCAATCTTGCCGCCTATACCTATGGTTGCCAGGATCAGGATAGGTTTGATCGCATTCGGCAAGACGTGACGGAAGATCACGGTCGAGCGACGCAATCCCAGCGTAACCGCCGCTTCGACATACTGCGCATTACGTACGATATGCGTCTGCGCACGCACCATGCGTGCATAACGCGGCACGCTAGCGACACCTACTGCGATGACGGCATTGACCAGCCCCTGCCCCCAGAACGTGATGATCACCAGCGCCAATAACAAATCAGGAAAGGCCAGTAATACATCGATCAGCCGCATCAGGAAGTTGTCGACGATGCGATGCCCCAGTCCGGCGAACAGACCAACCGCAATACCTATGCTTAGGCCTATCGCGGTGGCGGCCAAACCCATGAGCAATGACGGTTGCACACCGTAAATCAAGCGAGCCCAAACATCGCGTCCGTTTTCATCTGTTCCCAGCCAATGTGCAGCGCTCGGCGCACGGAAAGCTTCACGTGCAGAGGCAGCGAGCGGATCGTTCGACGTCAGCAAAGACGGATGCAGTGCTGCCACAACCAGGAGCAGTATGAACAGCGCCGCCAGCACCAGTCCCGGACGCAGCTGGCGCCAGTCGCCCAGACGTAGCGGGAATCGCGCGGTGTGCGCGACCGATGGCGCCAGCGTAGCGCCGAAGTCAGGCGCCTCCAGTTGAACGGTTGATCCAGTACTCATTGCGGGTAAACCTCGATGGCAGATAAATTAGTATTGGGTGCAGGCATCGCATGCAAAAAAGAGAGTCAGACTGCAGGACGATCAGACGGCGAGCAGACGCTCACAGTCCTCTTCCTCTTCGTATTGGCTTTTTGGACGGGACAGGCCCAGGTGGTGGCGCAAGGTGGTACCGGTGTATTCGGTACGGAAGATGCCGCGTCGACGCAGCAGGGGTACAACTTCATCGACAAAGATCTCGGCGCCGGAAGGGAACATGTCCGGCATGATGTTGAAGCCATCTGCCGCACCGGATTTGAACCACTCTTCCAACGTATCGGCGATTTGTTCGGGGGTACCGACCGCAAGGCGATGGCCACTGCGTATGCGTTTGGATAACTGACGTACGGTCAGGTTTTCACGTCGAGCCAGATTGATTTGTGCTTCAAAAAAGCCATGTGAACCGCCTCCCAGCGCACGGGTACTCGCATCCCGTTGCGCTTCGCGTACATCGATGATGCGATTCCACGGTAGAGGCGCGTCGAGGTCAAGTTCAGACACGGCAATACCAATGCGAGCGGCAATTTGCCCGGCCAGACCGATCTCTCCCTGATAGCTATCCAGCTCATCGCAACGCGCATGCGCTTCTGCTTCGGTACTGCCGATCACGGTCGACAAGCCGGGCATGATCTTCAGGCTATCCGGATCACGTCCCCATGCGCGTGCACGGTTGCGCATCTCCGCATAGAAGGCTTGCCCATCTTCCAGTGTGGTCTGTGTCGTGAAGATTGCATCGGCATAACGAGAGCCGACTGACTTGCCACCTTCTGACGAACCGGCCTGTACCAGTACCGGACGTCCTTGTGGTGTACGTCGTACATTCAGGGGACCGCGCACCGAGAAATGCTCGCCTACGTGATCTATCGTATGTACCTTTTTGGCATCAGCGAATACACCGCTCTTCCAATCGTTGATGACGGCATCATCTTCCCAGCTATCCCACAACTTGATGGCGATATCGAGAAATTCCGCAGCACGACCGTAGCGATCCTGATGCAAGGGAGCACCAGTCAGACCGAAATTCTGTGCTGCGATATCACCGGCAGTAGTCACCACATTCCATGCGGCGCGACCGCCACTGATGTGATCCAGTGAAGCAATGCGACGCGCCAGATTGTAAGGATCGTTGTAAGTCGTGGAAGCGGTGGCAATCACACCTATGTATTTGGTCGCCAGTGCGACTGCTGTCAACAATACGGTCGGCTCCAGGCCACCAACCGGATTGCTCGCAACGTTACCATTCAGTGCCGGGCCATCTGCCAGGAAAATCGCATCCAGCGTACCGCGCTCGGAAATGCGCGCGATGTTCTGGAAGTACTCGACGCCAAGCAGGGAATTGCTGGGGACTTCGGCCAAACGCCATGCGGCCCCGTGCCCTCCCAGGCCGAGGATGTTCATACCTATACTCATTTGACGCGGTGGCGATGCCATTTCCATTCCTTATCGATACTCTGTCTGGCCATATGCGGACTGCACAGACGATTAATTTTTTTGAGAAGTTACCGCCTTCAATGCGCCGTCACAAACAATAAAAAATTCGATCTTTAGCAGAAGTTTGGATATATCGTTTAATCCGCCGAACACATCTACAAACACGTTTACTGACGTCGAAAAAAAAGAAACCCGCAGACCTTGCGGTGCGGGTTAAATCCAATCATGAGAGGTATTGGAGGAGGATGCGTCTGCATCTTAAGCTGTGATTCAGCGTGCCCCAACGAAGCATTTCGCACTTACAAATGCGGGATAGGCATAACAAACTTCAGATATCCATATACGGACAAATTCGTTGCCACACGAAGCCCGGTATTTCTATGATTAGCACAAGCTGGCAACGATACATAGCTGTTCAGACCATGCCATAAGGCTCGCGCGCATGGGCCGGTTATAGGCATGGCTACATGCGAATACTGAATATCTATAACGCTGCCTGAAATATTCAAATCATTTTTAATTGGTTCTTATATCAGGCACAGATCGTTATGCTAAAAATCCAGGCATCCATTACTTGCCAGCCGAAAATAAGTTACCGACCACCGCAGCAGAAAATAAAAAGTAGATCCTTGCATCTGATACAGAGCAAGGTAATCCATCAGTATTAACAGGGAAAGACTCCATGAATTTTCAGCAATTACGATTTGTACGTGAAGCGATACGCAACAATCTCAATCTCACCGAAGTTGCTGCCGTCCTCTATACATCGCAATCCGGCGTGAGCAAGCAGATCAAGGACCTGGAAGATGAATTAGGAATAGATCTCTTCGTACGTTCCGGCAAGCGACTCACCTCGGTTACCC
>JBEBUE010000226.1:0-5490 GCA_040393485.1 Herminiimonas sp. | reverse complement strand
TGCAGGCCTGGGTAGTGAATTGTTGCGACGCAATAGAGCGCAGTCCAAACGCGCGTTTTTATAAGCCGGTGGCACGTTTGGCGCGGCAGTTTTTTGAAGTGGAAATGCAGGCTTTCGATATGAGCCTGGATTAACAATTGTTTAATCGCCGCATTGGCGGATTTAACGAAAATTTAATTTTCATCCAGGCGTTTTTAAGTGTGCAAGTTGCCAAAAGGTATGCTAACTTCTAGTTAGATTTGTTATAAGACAAAAAAAGCATATTACGTCCTGACCCAATTTACAGGAGACGATCATGTCTGAGCAGTCCAAAACCCCTCGTCGTAATTTCCTTGCAGGTTTAGGTGTGGTCGCCGCTGGCGGCGTCGCCGCTAAATTGGCCCCAGAGTCAGTCACCACTGCAGTTTCCAATGTGCTAACTACACAAGAGCCTGATGGCAAAAGCTATCGGCTGACGGAACACGTCAAAAAATACTACCGCAGCACCACAATTTAATACGGGGTGACAACATGCTGTTAACTCGCAAAAGCAACGCTGTAGAGCGTTCGTCCGCACGTTTCTCATCCAGCCTGGCCGACAGTTTGTCGCGTGCGCTACCGACCATGGATCGACGTGGTTTCCTTAAACGTTCGGGTATCGGCATCGGTGCCGGTATCGCGGCGGCACAGTTGGGCCTGATCCAGAAAGCCAGGGCGGCCGATGGTGCCAAAGGTGGCGATGGGAAGAAGATAGAAGTCAAACGCACTGTTTGCACCCATTGCTCGGTCGGCTGTGCCTCCGATGCGATCGTGGAAAACGGTGTGTGGGTGCGCCAGGAACCTGTGTTCGATTCGCCTATCAACCTCGGTGCACATTGCGCTAAGGGTGCGGCCTTGCGTGAACATGGGCACGGCGAATATCGCCTGAAATATCCAATGAAGCTGGTCAATGGTAAGTACCAGCGTATGAGCTGGGATCAGGCGCTGAATGAAATTTCGGCCAAGATGCTGGAGATCCGCAAAGCCAGCGGCCCGGATTCGGTTTACTTCGTAGGCTCATCCAAACACAACAACGAACAGGCTGCGCTGCTGCGTAAATTCGTCTCCTTCTTCGGCACCAACAATACTGATCACCAGGCGCGTATCTGCCACTCAACTACAGTTGCTGGGGTTGCCAACACCTGGGGTTATGGCGCGATGACGAACAGCTATAACGACATGCAGAACTCCAAGGCTGCGTTATACATTGGTTCGAACGCCGCTGAAGCGCACCCGGTATCCATGCTGCACATGCTGCATGCGAAGGAAACCGGTACCAAGATGATCGTGGTAGATCCACGCTATACGCGTACTGCGGCGAAGGCAGATCAATACATCCGCATCCGTTCCGGTTCCGATATTCCATTCCTGTGGGGCGTGCTGTACCACATCTTTAAAAACGGCTGGGAAGACAAGAAGTACATCAATGACCGCGTCTACGGCATGGAAAAGGCCAAGGAAGAAGTCATGAAGTGGACGCCGGAAAAAGTCGAAGAGGCTTGCGGCGTACCTGAAGCGGAAGTGTACAAGGCCGCTGAAACCATGGCCATGAATCGTCCATCGACCATCGTCTGGTGTATGGGGCAGACCCAGCACACCATTGGTAATGCGATGGTGCGTGCTTCCTGCATCCTGCAACTGGCATTGGGTAACGTCGGCAAATCTGGCGGCGGCACCAACATCTTCCGTGGCCACGATAACGTACAAGGTGCGACCGACGTTGGTCCTAATCCTGATTCGCTGCCGGGTTACTACGGCCTGGCAACCGGCTCCTGGAAACACTGGTGCGCAGTGTGGGGCGTCGATTACGAATGGGTCAAGAAACAATACGCTTCGCAAGAGATGATGGAAAAATCCGGCACCACCGTATCGCGCTGGGTTGATGCCGTGCTGGAAAAGAGCGAAAACCTCGATCAGGACAATAGCGTTAAAGCGATGCTGTTCTGGGGCCATGCACCTAACTCGCAAACGCGTGGCCTGGACATGAAGAAGGCGTTCGACAAACTCGACCTGCTGGTCGTGATCGATCCTTATCCATCTGCGACGGCAGCGATGGCGGCGATGAAAGTGGACGGCCAGGAACTGAATCCGAATCGTGCCGTGTACCTGCTGCCAGCAGCTACCCAGTTTGAAACATCGGGTTCGGTGACGGCCTCTAACCGCTCCATCCAGTGGCGTGAAAAAGTGATTGAGCCGCTGTTTGAATCGCGTACCGATCACATGATCATGTATCAGCTGGCGCAAAAGCTCGGCTTTGGCAAGGAGCTGGTCGCGAAGATCAAACTGGTTCCTGGTAAAGGCGGGATGATGGAGCCGGAACCGGAAGCCATGCTGGAAGAAATCAATCGCGGTACCTGGACCATCGGTTATACCGGTCAATCCCCAACGCGTCTGAAAGCGCACATGCGCAATATGCATCTGTTTGATGTGAAGACGCTGCGCTGCAAAGCAGGTAAGGATGCGGAAACCGGCTATGACATGGCGGGCGATTATTTTGGTTTGCCATGGCCATGCTACGGCACACCGGAACTCAAGCATCCGGGTTCGCCTAATCTGTATGACACTTCCAAGGCCATGATGGATGGCGGCGGTAACTTCCGCGCCAACTTCGGCGTCGAGCGTGACGGTGTCAGCCTGCTGGCGGAAGACGGCTCGCATTCGCTGGGTGCTGACATTACGACCGGTTACCCAGAGTTCGATCACATCCTGCTGAAGAAACTCGGCTGGTGGGACGACCTGACCGAAGCGGAGAAGAAAGCTGCGGAAGGCAAGAACTGGAAAACCGATCTGTCCGGTGGTATTCAGCGCGTCACGATGAAAGTGCATGGCGTGCATCCATGGGGTAACGCCAAGGCGCGTGCGGTGGTCTGGAACTTCCCTGATCCGGTACCGCTGCATCGCGAACCTCTGTATGGCACACGTCCTGACCTGATTGCGAAGTATCCGACGCATGACGATAAGAAGGCATTCTGGCGGATGCCGACTTTGTATAAGTCACTGCAGGATAAAAACGTCGAAGCCAAGCTCTACGAGAAATTCCCGATCATCCTTACTTCGGGACGCCTGGTCGAATACGAGGGTGGTGGTGAAGAAACGCGTTCGAATCCATGGTTGGCCGAGTTGCAACAAGAGAACTTTGTCGAAATCAATCCGAAGGCGGCCGAGGCCAGGGGCATACGCAATAACGAGTATGTCATCGTCTCCACGCCGACCGGTGCACGCATCAAGGTCAAGGCTTTGGTGACGGTGCGGGTGGCGGAAGACACGGCCTTTATTCCATTCCACTTCTCCGGTTGGTGGCAGGGCAAGGACATGCTCGATTCCTATCCGGAAGGCGCACATCCTATCGTGCGGGGTGAGGCGGTGAATACGGCAACCACCTATGGTTATGACTCGGTGACCATGATGCAGGAAACCAAGACCACCATTTGTAATATTGAAAAAGCGACTGCATAGCCGCGGTATCTGGCAATAACGGTGAAACAAAAACTGACAGATACCCAAGCTAAGGAGAAATCAAAATGGCACGAATGAAATTCATCTGTGATGCAGAGCGCTGTATCGAATGCAATGGCTGCGTAACAGCCTGCAAAAACGAAAATGAAGTCCCGTGGGGTGTGAACCGTCGCCGCGTGGTTACCATTAACGACGGCGTGATCGGCCAGGAAAAATCGATCTCGGTAGCCTGCATGCACTGTTCGGATGCACCTTGCATGGCAGTTTGCCCGGTCGATTGCTTCTACCGTACCGAAGAAGGTGTGGTGCTGCACGATAAGGATATTTGTATCGGCTGCGGCTATTGCTCGTATGCCTGTCCGTTCGGCGCGCCGCAATTCCCATCCAACGGCACCTTCGGCCTGCGCGGAAAAATGGATAAGTGCACCTTCTGTGCCGGTGGTCCGGAAGAGAACGGTTCCAAGGCCGAGTTTGAAAAATATGGTCGTAATCGCCTGGCTGAAGGCAAGTTGCCAGCCTGTGCGGAAATGTGCTCGACCAAGGCCTTGCTCGGCGGCGATGGTGACGTGATTGCCGATATCCTGCGCACGCGCGTATTGCGGCGTGGCAAGGGCAGCGAAGTCTGGGGCTGGGGCACTGCCTACGGCAAGTCGCATAACCCTGATGCGAAGGCACCGAACGGAGGTAAATCATGATGCGTACTTTATTGCTCTCAGTGATGGCACTGGCCTTGTTCGGTTGCGGCGAAAAGGTGCAATCGCAGGCGAATGCACGCGACGCTGGTGACGCGGCACCGTGGACCGGTGCGAAGAACGACCCCTACGTGATCAAAGGCTGGACCGCCGGGAATAAAACCGAGTGGGAAACGCAAATCCGTACCCGTGCGCAAACGCAAAACGAGTACGTGAAAGTCAACTAATGCAGCCGCGAGGGGATTTATCATGAAAACATGGTTTGCCAAACTCGCCGCCGGACTGACGCTGCTGGCAGCGACTTCCGGCCTGGCGTTGGCCCAGGCAGGTGACCCTGCTGCGGCCAAGCCCGCTGCAGCATCTACCGCAGCACCTGCCGTGCAAAGTATGTCGAATATTGAGTCTGACGATATTCTTTACATGAAGCAGAACCAGGCCGAACGTACACAGGTGCAACCAGGTAACCTGGCACCGGTATATCGTCAGGTGAAGGAGGGTGGTGAGCATTACTCCAGCTTGCCAGCACTCGAAGCTGGTGTGCTGATCCAGCCCAAGGCACAGTTCCCGGGGCAAGCCCGTGCGACCACCGCAGGTGAAGCCTGGCGTCTGTATCGCAATGGCCCGTTGACTACTTATGGCGGCTGGCTGATTATCGTGGCGGTACTCGGAATCACCGCATTTTATTTTGCCGTCGGCACCATCAAACTGAAGAGCGGCCGTACCGGTCGTCTGATTGAACGCTTTACTTCCCTTGAACGCATCACTCACTGGACGGTGGCGATCAGTTTCCTGACGCTGGCTTTCACCGGCTTGCTGATGTTGTTTGGCAAGTACATTGTCCTGCCTGTGTTCGGTCATACGGTATTTGGCTGGCTCGCTTACGCCTGTAAAAACATACATAACTTCGTTGGTCCGGTTTTCACGGTCTCGATCATCGTGATGTTTGCGATCTTCGTGAAAGATAACTTCCCGGGCAAAGGCGATTTGCAATGGCTGAAAAACCTCGGTGGTGCGCGCGGTCATGCCAGTGCAGGGCGTTTTAACGCAGGCGAAAAACTCTGGTTCTGGGGCGGTTTGGTATTCCTCGGTCTGATCGTCAGCGCTTCCGGCTTCGTGCTCGATATGCTGGTGCCGGGCATCCTGTACACGCGCGGCAATATGCAAATAGCACATGTGATCCACTTAGTCGCAGCGGTGCTGGTTTTCAGTGCTTCGCTGGCGCATATCTACATCGGTACGCTGGGGATGGAAGGTGCCTACAAAGCGATGAAGACTGGTTATGTGGATGATGCATGGGCGAAAGAGCATCACGACCTCTGGTATG
>JBEBUE010000225.1:0-5531 GCA_040393485.1 Herminiimonas sp. | reverse complement strand
GCCACTGAGTCCGGACTGGTCTTGCTCCATTTGTAGCAATAACGCTTCACCGACTGCTATATCGTTCAGGCTACCCAGCCCGTCCTGCAGATCGGCCAATGCGGCAACATACTCCTTGGTTTCATGCTGTGGATAGAGCGACTGAAAGAATTCGGTGTCGTAGCGCATCTTCTTCGCTGCTATGCGCACACGATGGCGTGTTTTGGCATCCGCATCTTTGAGCTGACGACCGCGTTTTTTCAAGCGCTGCTGGTCTTTTTCCAACATGTCCTGCGAAAACATTTTCAGGCGTTTACGTAAATCCTTACCCTTGAGTTGCGGCAACGATTCACGCCATTCATTTCCTAATAACCAGCGAGCGAAGCTCAATATCAACCGCGTGTAACGTACAGAATCAACCGCTGTGGCGGCAGCCTGATGCAGCTGAGCCGCTTTCGCCAGTGCCACCTGCCTTACCTCGTCCAACTCCGCGTCTAACGCATCGGCCCTGATCGTCCCCAGCGTTTTCGTCGCCAGGACATCCCAGTCACGCGCCGCACTGATGGCATCAGATAACCATTCCAGTTCCAGCCCCAGCTCTTCCGGCAAAGTAATCAATTCCTGGAACAACTTAAGCGCAGAGCGCAACCTGCGCAGCCCTATACGCATCTGATGCAGGCTTTCGCCGTTATCTGCCGCGATCACGCCGGGTGCATTTGCCTGGATTTGCCGGAAACAGTTTTCGACGATGGCCTCAAACGCTTGATTGATTGTCATTTTCTTCGACAGGGCCAGATTCTCTGCTTTTACAGCCGTCGACGTTCTTTTTACATTGAGCGCGTATCCGCGTTCCGCCTTGTTTTCATTGCCTATCCGCAATGGCAGCTTCTTCAGCAATTCCAAGGCAAAGTCAAACAGATGCAAGGCCTTGCCCAACCTCAGCTCCAGTTCAATCTCGCAAATTGGCTCGCTGTCTTTGAGCTTACTGATATTGCCTTCATCCAGCACGCATTCAATTTCCTCACCGCCCGGCAGCTGCAGTTGCCATATCGTGCGGTGCACAGAAATAGTAAAAATCGGATGTAGGCGGGCCGCGATTTTGGGTGAAGCAAGCAGCTCATCCCAGGCACCACGTACGTCTATCAGCTTCCTCAATGCATACAGATCGGGTTCCGGCTTGTAGACCTGCGACTCCCACTCGTGTCGTTGATGCAGGCCGCCGGCCACATTACCACCCGCCTTCAAAGTCTGGATCCAGTCTTTGCCGACTTGCCGTACGCGCAAACCTGCACCGCATTTTTTCAAATCATGATCATCGGTATCGAAATAGATATCCAGTTGATCCTGTTCGACCGGCGCGCCCTGCGCATATTTCTTGAGCAGCGGATGTTTTTTAAAGGATTGGATATCTTGTGCTTGTATCAGTAATTTCAGTTCGACTTCCATCTCATCCCACTTTCATTCGCTATTTAGTAACTATATTAAGCGCTGTGATTTTTTCCGGAGGATGAATTAGGTGGAGAGGCAGTAAAAATAGTTCAAAATTCTATACAAGCCAGACATTGCGTCATTGAACTGTCATATTCGCCATATAAAAAGCGTGACGGCAAACAAAAAAAGGGATGTCTTTTCAGACATCCCTTTTATCAGATAACAGATGTAAATTGGTAAAAAGCTTGCTATGCCACTCGCACAACCGATGATGGCTCGACCAGCGGCACATTAAACACATCATAACCAAAGCACCAATCCGGGTTTTCATTGCTGCGCAACCAGGTGTTATTGTGTGAGACGAGTTGTACCTTGCTGGCACGAGTAGAACGATTGGCTTCATACAAAGAGAAAACTGTTTGATAGTCATCGAGCCCGACTTCGTTGAAGCAACGCACCAGCATGGCTGCATCTTCAATCGCCATCGCTGCGCCTTGCGCCATGTGCGGTTTCATCGGATGACAGGCATCGCCCAGCAATACCAGGCGACCACGACTCCAAAGCGGCAAAGGATCTCGCTCTAACAATGGCCACTTGGTCACGTTTTCGCTAGCCTCTATCAGCGATTGCACGCCTGGGTGCCAGCCATCGAACGCCGCTCGCATCTCTTCCCTGCTGCTAGGCACCCAGCTCCTGGACAAATCCCAGCTTGCTTCCGGCACGCCGGTCACATAGTAAATTTCATCTTTTTTCTGCGTTACGAAATAAACCATCATGTGGCGATCATCAGACCACCATTTAGTACACAAGTCATGCGTAAATCCTTGCACTGCACTAATCGGGAAGACCGCGCGGTGACCAACATAACCGGTGTATTTCGGCGGCTCTGCGCTGAGCAGATGATCACGGATTTTGGAATTGACACCATCGGCCCCAATAACTATATCCGCCTCTTCCATGCTGCCGTCAGTGAAGTGCAGATGAACCACATCACCTTTGTCATCGACCTTTTCCAGTCGTTTATTGAACGATAAATTTTTGCGGTCTATTGCATCAATCATCAGCGCATGGAAATCGCCCCTGTGCACGGTCAGATAGCTTGAGCCGTAATGTGACAGAGCATAGTCGCCCAATGGAATCTGCGCGATGATCTCGCCCGTTTTCCAGTCACGGCTATACCAGTAATCCGGATGCGAACCTGTTCTGTTGAGCTCGTCTTCAATGCCAATGCGACGCATCACCTTCATCACATTCGGCCCCAGGTGTATCCCTGCACCCAGGCGTGAAAATGCGGGTGCCTGCTCATATAAATGCACATTGAATCCGGCCTGCTCCATCAATGCTGTAATGGCAGCTCCTCCCAAACCTGCACCAATCACAGCAATTCTAGGTTTCTTTTGCACGATCTCTCTCCTTGTATTGATTTTCCGAAACAATTTCCCACGCGTACTTCCAAACATCACCTGCCAGCCATTTGCAGTGTATACACTGTATTATTCAATGTAAACACGATTTAAGCAAAAACATGTATAGGCTTGAAAAACAACGCGAAACGAGAAGGAAAATCCAGATTAGCTAGTAATTTACCTATGTCAAAGCAAAGATACGCGCCGGCAACCATCGTCAAAAATAAGAACTTGCAATGCGCAAAAAAATAGTTAATTATGATGTACACGCTATTTAATGCGCAAAAGATGAAATAAAATCAAACACTGAGGAGATGACGCAAATGCAAAACAAATTCCGAATCGGCCAAATTGTTCCCAGCTCAAACACAACCATGGAAACCGAAATTCCGGCGATGTTGAACGCGCGCCAGACGATACGTCCGGAAAAATTCACTTTCCATTCCAGCCGCATGCGTATGAAGAAGGTCGTCAAGGAGGAACTGGCTGCCATGGACGCAGAGTCTGACCGCTGCGCAGTGGAGCTGAGCGACGCCCGGGTCGATGTACTCGGCTATGCCTGCCTGGTCGCCATCATGGCAATGGGACACGGCTACCACCGTCAATCCGAACAACGACTGACCGCCCATACCGCCGAAAACGGCGCGAATGCCCCGGTCGTCACTAGTGCAGGTGCGTTGATTGATGCGCTGAAGGTCATCGGCGCCAAAAAAATCGTCGTCGTCGCACCCTACATGAAGCCATTGACGGAATTGGTAGTTGACTACATCCGGCATGAAGGCTTTGAGGTGCTCGACTATCGTGCACTAGAAATACCGGACAACCTCGATGTTGGTCGTCATGATCCTGCCCTGCTGCCAGCCATCGTCGCGCAAATGGATACCGCCAACGTCGACGCCATCGTGTTATCTGCATGTGTACAGATGCCGTCGCTGCCGGTCATCGCGCAAGTCGAAGCCATGACCGGCAAGCCAGTAATCACGGCAGCGGTGGCAACTACTTACGCCATGCTCAAACGCCTGAACCTGGAACCCATCGTTCCGGGAGCCGGCGCCCTACTCTCCGGTGCTTATTGATTCCATCATTCATCAAGCATGCAAACCATGAACACTACTTATTTATATGGCGCCAACATTCATGCGAATGGCATACGCCAGCACTACCTGAGATATGGCGGCACCCAAGGGGCGCGAAGCGAACGCATGGCGGTCGTTATCATTCCGGGCATCACCAGCCCGGCACTGACCTGGGGCTTTGTCGGCGAGCATTTCGGGCAGTATTTTGATACCTATATCCTGGACGTACGGGGGCGCGGACTATCGTCAGCAGACGATACGCTGGATTACAGCCTCAACCGACAGGCCGAAGACGTCATCAACTTTGCCACCACGCTGGAATTAAAGAATTATGCGATCGTCGGCCATTCGATGGGCGCGCGTATCGGTATACGCGCTGCCCGCTCGAAACCTGCAGGATTGTTATCGCTCGTTTTGATAGACCCGCCGGTATCCGGCCCTGGACGTCGTGCCTACCCATCGCAGCTGGCCTGGTACATCGACTCCATGCGATATGCACGTGAAGGCTGCTCGCTGGAACAGATGCGCACCTTCTGTCCCAGCTGGAGTGATGAGCAACTGTTACTGCGCGCAGAATGGCTGCATACCTGCAATGAACGCGCGGTCATAGCCAGCTTCAACAGCTTCCATGCTGACGATATCCATCAGGATCTGCCGCACATAAAGATACCTACACTTCTGATCGCAGCAGGCCGTGGCAACGTCATCCTGCAATCGGACATCGACGAAATTCGCAGCCTCATGCCCCAGATAGAAGTCACGCAGGTAAGCAACGCTGGCCATATGATTCCCTGGGACGACGAGTCTGGTTTCTATGCTGCGTTCGGCAATTTTTTGGGCACAAGCATTTAATTCCAAACGACACCCACCTACATCATCAAAAAGGAAATCCTATGGCAGTCAGCGACCACGATTTGATTGAAGCATGGAAAACAGTCCTTACGCTGTCGAAGTTGGAAGCTGGCCAGATCGTCACCATCCTGACCAGCGCCACTACACATCCACAAACACTATCGACTGCCATCATTGCAAGCAGCATGATGGGCGCGCGCGTCAATCGCCTTGACCTGCCGCCAGTCAATGCGGAAAAGGCGCTCAGTCGTGACGCACTGGCCTATCTCGGTACCACACCACTGACCGGCAATACGGCAGCGATTGCCGCTTTGAAGGAAAGCGACCTGGTACTGGATTTAATGACGCTGCTGTTTTCACCGGAACAACACGACATACTCAAAACCGGCACCAAGATCCTGCTAGCGGTTGAGCCACCGGAAGTTTTGGTGCGCCTGGTGCCAAAAGCCGACGACCAAAAGCGCGTAGCTGCTGCGGCGGCCCTCATTGAAAAAGCCGGGATGATGCACATCGTCTCTGATGCCGGCACAGACTTGCATTGCCCCCTCGGTGAATTCCCCGTGATCCAGGAATACGGCTACGTCGACCAGCCAGGACGCTGGGATCACTGGCCCAGCGGTTTCGTGCTGACATGGCCTAATGAACTGGGGACGCAGGGCAAGATCGTGATTGATCGTGGCGATATCCTGCTACCAATGAAAAGCTATGCTCAGGAAGCGATTCACGTCACCGTCGAAGGTGGTTTCGTCACCGCTATCGAAGGTGGTCTGGATGCAGAACTGCTCAG
>JBEBUE010000224.1:0-5585 GCA_040393485.1 Herminiimonas sp. | reverse complement strand
CGGATTAAACATGATCCACCGTCAGGGAAAAGCGGCCGTCATCGGCCCGTTGAAGGACCAGCGATTGCTGGCCTGGAATGGAAATCGTTTTTGCGACAAAGTCGGCTGCCACCGGCAATTCACGGCCACCGCGATCAGCCAGTGCGGCGAGCATTATGCGGGCCGGACGGCCGTAATCAAACAGCTCATTGATCGCAGCACGCGTGGTGCGGCCGGTGTAGAGCACGTCATCCACCAGCAGGATGGTCGCACCATCGACATCGAATGGAATCTGTGTCGGCTTTATGTCCGGGCGCAAACCTTTTTCCGAAAAATCGTCACGATAAAAAGAAACATCGATAAAACCCAGACGCTCGGTCAGTTGCATATCCTTGGCCAGGCGCTCGGCCAGCCAGGCACCGCCCGAATGGATGCCGACTATCGCTACATTTTCAGCTTGTGCGAGACCGGTTTTCACTTGTTGCGCCAGTACTGTGTACAGGGCTTCAGCGTCGAACGCCTGATCAGGATTCGGATTGGGTATAGTCATCGAAGTATTGTTGCAAGATGATTGCGGCGGCCTGATCATCGATCAGTTCACCACGTTGATGAGAAATCACTGCGGATGAATAACGCTCATCCACCAGCACCGTTGCCACGTTAAAACGTCCATGCAGCTGATTGGCGAAACGCCGGCAGCGCACCGTCATTTCATGCTCGCCGCCGTCAGGATGGCGCGGCAAGCCCACTATGCATATGCTCGGCTGCCACTCCTGTACCAGTCCGGCAATGACTGCGAACTTCGCGTCATTCGTCGCCTCGCTGATAATCGTCAAGGGCTGCGCCTGCTTTAATAATGTATTGCCGACTGCAACCCCTATGCGCTTCAGGCCAAAGTCGAAACCCAGTACGGTATCCACTAGCGCACTATTCCGTCAGGCATGCCCGGCCTCACCACTCAGCATCATGGGGTCTATCCCCAGCAATTTGATGGCGGCGACAAAGCGCTGCTCCAATGGCAGGTCGAACAATACAGCCGGATCGGCACGCACCGTAAGCCAGCCATTGCGGGTAATTTCATCTTCCAGCTGGCCGGCGCCCCAGCCAGCACAACCAAGGCTGACCAACATGCGCTCCGGACCAGAGCCCAGCGCGACTGCTGCCAGGATATCCTTGGAGGTAGTCAGCGAAATATCTTCGGTGACCGGCAACGTGGACGTAAAGTCGCCGCGCGGTGCATGAATGACAAAACCGCGGTCCGACTGTACCGGTCCACCGTACAGGACGGGCGCCTTATCCAGGGCCGATAACTCGGGGGCGATTTCCAGCGTCAAATCGATACGATTGAGCAAGACATCGACCGTCATATCCGTCGCTTTATTGATAATGACACCCAGTGCACCGTTGGCGTTATGCTCACACAGGTACACTACGGTCCCACCAAATACCGGATCAAGCATGGATGGCATGGCAATCAGGAAATGATCGGCCAGGTTCAGCGATTCGCGGGGTGGAGTATCGGGTGCAGCGGAAAAATCGAGGGATTCCCAAGGTGAATCGGGATGTTCGGGGGATTTGCTAGTCTTACGTTGCTTCGGCATGGCGTTATTTTAGCAGTTTTAGCCGAAATCTCGCTTCCAAACCGCAGTCACTATCGATTTTGCCTGTATTTTTCATGTTTTTCCTTTAACCCTGAATGCTACGGCCTATCCCCATGCAGCTATTTGAAAAAACCCTGGTCTGGTTCCGCCGTGATTTACGCAGTTTTGACCATGCGGCTTTGCACCATGCGCTTACCCTGAGCGGCCGGGTCTATTGCGCCTTTATTCTCGACCGCAGCATCCTGGATGACTTGCCCAAGTATGACCGCCGCGTCGAATTCATCCTCGCCAGCCTGCAGGAACTCGACACTGCCTTGCGCGAGCTGGGTGGCGGCCTGATCGTGCGTCACGCGCATGCTGAAACGGCAATACCGCAACTGGCAGCCGAACTGGGGGTGAATGCCGTCTTCTGTAACAATGATTACGAACCGCAGGCAATCGCACGGGATCAGGCCGTAGCCAAGGCTCTGGCCAAAGCCGGACGCGAACTACGCAGCTATAAGGACCACGTCATTTTTGAAAAAGACGAGGTTTTATCACTGGCAGGCAAACCCTTCTCGGTATTCACGCCGTACAAAAATGCATGGCTGAAAAAACTGCAAACCGAGCTTACACCGGCCGAACTGCCTGCCTATGAAATCGACGCACTCAGCGCACACTTCGCGCCGCTGCCGCCGGACACACAGGCCATCCCGACACTGAGCGAACTCGGTTTTGAAAAAACGAATTTAAGCGAACTGCACATTCCAACCGGCATGCAGGGCGGCCAGGACTTGCTGGACGACTTTGCCGAGCGCATGCGCAACTATGACAGCACGCGCGACTTCCCGGCCGTCAAAGGACCGTCTTACCTGTCCGTGCATCTGCGCTTTGGTACGGTATCGATACGCGGATTGGTCAGACGCGCGCTGGATGCCATCCGCATCGGCAACGGAGGGAGCGGCGCAGCGGTGTGGCTCTCCGAGCTGGTATGGCGTGACTTCTATTTCATGATCCTGTACCACCATCCACATGTGCGCGAACGTGCGTTCAAGCCGGGCTACGATGCCATCGTCTGGGAAAGCGGACCGCATGCAGAAGAAATTTTTCAGGCCTGGTGCAATGGCCAAACCGGTTACCCGCTGGTTGACGCTGCTATGGCGCAGCTGAACCAGACCGGCTATATGCATAACCGCCTGCGCATGGTGACCGCCTCCTTCCTGATCAAGGACTTGGGCATAGACTGGCGCTGGGGTGAACGTTACTTTGCGGAGAAACTGAATGACTTCGATCTGTCCGCCAACAATGGCGGCTGGCAATGGGCTTCATCGTCCGGCTGCGATGCACAACCCTACTTCCGCATTTTCAATCCGTTGACGCAATCGGAGAAATTCGACCCGGACGGCAAATTTATACGGCGCTACCTGCCGCAACTGGCCAAGTTATCGGGCAAGCACATCCATGCGCCGTGGCGTGTACCGACTATGGAATTGCAAATGGCCGGCATTACACTAGGACAGAACTATCCCCATCCTTTGCTGCAGCATGATGAAGCACGCGCACGTACCTTGCAGCGTTATGCAGTGGTAAAGAAAGTTACGACAGAAAACAACTAGCCATAAAAAAATCCCGCAGCGCGCTGCGGGATTTTTTTGATCGCGATCATTTAATTAAGCGTCGCTGCCTTTGCCACGAAACCGGCAATCAACTCCAGCAATACATCTTCCTGATAAGGTTTGCCCAGATACTCATTCACACCCAACTCCATCGCGTAATTGCGATGTTTGTTGGCAGTGCGCGACGTAATCATGATGATAGGGATATCGCGCGTGCGTTCATCGTCACGAATGTTGCGCGTCAGGTCAAAGCCATCCATACGCGGCATTTCGATATCGACCAGCATTACATCCGGCGTTACTGACTGTAAGTGCTGCAAGGCATCAACACCATCTTTTGCCAGCACTACCTGATAGCCTTCACGTGTCAACAAGCGCTGCGTGACACGGCGCACAGTCAATGAATCATCGACCACCATCACGATGGATTGCGTACGCAAACCTTGCACCGGTTCCGCGCTGCGCCCATTCGTATCGACCATCTCCGCAATTGCGCCCATGCCATCAGGTGTGTCAGACGGGGTCAGGCGCGGCGCACGAATATTATCCAGTGCTGCACGCTGTGCCAGCGGCACCGGATTCAGGATCAGGACAATCTCGCCCGAACCCAGTACGGTCGCACCGGCTATTCCTATCATGCGGGACAATTGCGGGCCGATGTTCTTGACCACAACCTCACGATTGCCTAGGATTTCATCGACATGCAAGGCGACGCGTTCATTGCCGCTCTTCAGGATCAGCAAAGGTGAGTATTGTTGCGTGACCGGTGCCACTTGCTGGTCACCCAACAGGCTGGACAGATAATGCATAGGCACGCGTTGCGATTGCCACATCACTGCGCCTTCGTTATAGGCAGCGGCCAGTGGACCTGTCTTCAACTGTTGCACTTGCTCGACCAGTACCGATGGCACGGCATAGGTCTTGCCACCGGTGGACAGCAATACCACTTGTGTGACTGCCAGCGTCAATGGCAAGTGGATCGTGAATTGCGCGCCCTTGCCTTGTTCCGATGCAATCGCGACACGACCGCCGAGCGAAGCGGCTTCCGAGCGCACTACGTCCATACCGATGCCGCGGCCAGCCAACTCTGTGATTTCTTCTGCAGTGGAGAATCCAGGATGGAAAATCAGATCGGTAACTTCCGCATCGGACAAGTCCATCTCGTTCGTCAGCAAACCGCTGCTTACTGCCTTGTTGCGAATATTGTTGAGATTCAGGCCCTGACCATCGTCAGAGAAATGAATCACGACTTCGTTACCTTCCTGGCGGATTTCTATGCGCAGCTCACCGGTTTCATTTTTACCGGCAGCCAGGCGTTTCTCGCGCGATTCGATGCCATGCACAATCGCATTGCGCAACAAATGCTCGAATGGGCCGGCCATTTTTTCCAGCACGCCCCTATCGATCTCGACCGCGCTCCCGCGGATATCAAGATTGATACGTTTATCTGTTTCTTTCGACGCCTGACGCGTGACGCGGAACAGGCGCTCCGAGATGCTGGCAAACTGCACCATACGCACGCGCATCAGATCCTGCTGCAAATCACGGGTCAGACGCGCTTGCGTCGTCAGGTCGGTGGTAGCGCTGTCGATGGTGCGGCTGAGGTTTTGCTGTACCGAGCCGACGTCGTTGACGCTCTCCGCCATCATGCGCGTGAGTTCCTGCAAGCGCGTGAAGCGATCGAACTCCAGCGGATCGAATTCACGATCTGCCGAAATACCCATGCGCGACGTAATCTGCGATTCAGCCTGCATTTCAATCTCACGCAGTTGCTCGCGCAGACGCACTACGTTCTCCGACAATTCGCCCATGGACTGCCGCAATGTGCTGACTTCGGTTTCCAGCTTGGAACGCGAGATCGACACTTCACCCGCCTGATTGACCAGACGATCCAGGATGTCGGCCCGCACCCGAACCAACGGTGCAGCCGCAGTCGCGGCCAGCGCACTGGCATTCGGTACGATAGGCGCAAGACGATGTGGCGTTACCGGCATGGCGCTATGAATTTGCGGCAACTCTGCTTTCGGCGCGGCGCTTATGCTCTCCGCCGCGGCTGCAGGCGCTGCACTTGCGCTCTGGCTTTGTAGTTGTTCGAACAGGTAGAGACCCTGATCGTAGCGCGCCAGCAAATCTTCTAGAGCGGCACTGGATGGATGACCTGCGTGTGTAATGTTCTCGATCCGGGTTTCCATCTCGTGCATGTGCTGGCCGAGCGACATCGCGCCAGCCATGCGTGCACTGCCTTTCACCGTATGCAACAAACGGGACAAGGATTGCGGCAACAAGGTATTACCCAGATCCTGCTGCCAAGCCCGCAATGCCTGCCCCATCTGCGGCAACATATCGCGGCCTTCTTCGATAAATACCGGCAACAAATCAGTATCGATTTCGTCACGGATCAGCAATGCAG
>JBEBUE010000223.1:0-5591 GCA_040393485.1 Herminiimonas sp. | reverse complement strand
CAAGGCGCAGTGGGATGCAAAGTTTGCGGCGGCTACTCCGGCCGAACGTGACCGCATGCTGAGCGGATTTACGTTTGACGATGATATGGATGGCGCCAAGTGCCCGTTCAGCTCGCATTTGCGACGTATCAATCCACGTGCTTCGCTGGAACTGACACCGAATGCCTTCGATACACCAGGTGCACTGGCGAATCGCCGTCGCGTGATACGACGTGGCCTGCCGTATGGCGAAGTGAAGGACCCGACGCGTGATGACGGCAACCACGGCATTGTGATCATGATGATCAATTCCAGTATCAATCGCCAGTTTGAGTTCGTGCAGCAGCAGTGGATTAATTACGGTAATGACTTCCGCGCTGCCAACGATAAGGAAATCATCCTCGGTAACCATGATGATGAGCAGCCAAGCAAGGCGGTGTTGCAGGTGCCGGCAGATAGTGATGAAGCGCCGTATTTCCTGTCCAAGATCCCGCGCCTGGTGGAAACGCGTGGCGGTGATTACTTCTTCATCCCGAGTATGACGGCCTTGCGCATGATCGCGAAGGGTATCGTCGATCCGACCTGATACAGACGCAGGAAAGAAAAAGGGAAGCCTTCTGGCTTCCCTTTTTTATTTCGACGATGACGTGCTGGCTCAAATGTCCCAGCTGGTCGGTTCCTTGCGTGGCACTTTGTTGTATTCGTGGCGGAAGGTGGAAATCGCATCGTAGACAATTTTGCGTGCGCGGTTGATGCCACCGAGCGGGCGGTGTGCCGGCAAGCTATGCCAGGGTGTGTAGGACAGGTTTTCGCCAAAGACGCGTTGTGCCTCGCTGTCGAACTCCTGTTGCAGTATGCGTATGGTCGCAACCTTGCGGAATGGTGACTCGCTTTCTTTCCACTCGTGGCCCGGATCTTCGATCGGCATACTATCGGCATTGGTTTGCAGTTGCACCGTGAAGTCGAAGATTGCCTCGCCTTGCGCCAGTTGCCCTACCATCGCCTGGCGCAGGTAATCCGGCCCCGGGTCCGACGGTACAGGATCCGGATTGCTGACATGCGGAATGGCCGAGTATTTAACGGCGGTATTGCCGAATAAATAGGGTGTGGTGCTCCAGTAGCGCATTTGCAGCGGATTGGCGAATTTCTTCAGCGAGGTCACGAGATTCCAGATCACGCGCCAGTGCGTCGCAAAGAAAAATATTTTCGACAGGATGCTGCCGGTCATCGCTTTGATCAGCGCGTCGAACTCCTGGACATTCTTGGTTACAAAGACATTCGTGCTGATGACGATGAAATCCTGGGTTTGTTCGTGGCGTTCGCTATCCAATAATTTGTCGCCGGGTACACCCATCAATTTGATCGCCATGCCGCGTATATCGCGTGCCTTGTCTGCCTGGATCGTACCGTCCTGGTTGGAAAAACGGATCCAGGCCTGATAGGTACGCGCTTCGGCAAAAATACCGATGCGCAATTCGGGAGGCAGCTCAGGTTCAACTGTGAATTCGGCTTTGACCACACCGTGCATTTTCGGATGTGCATCGCGGCGCATGATGCCGGTGGGGTTGTCGCGGATGATTTTGGCTTTGAGGCGGGCGGCGAGATCGTCTATGTATTGTTTTTCGCCGGCCGGGACAGTTTCTTGCGCAAGTGTGTTGTCTGACATAAATTAATTGTAGATTTGATACCAAATCATGGCCGCGCACTAGCGGTTTCAGCTATATTACGCGGGGCGGTTGAGCAAAATACAGTTGCCTATCATTAACTGTAATTAATTTTTTTGCAAGACGAACTGGCACCCTTTATCGCCAAAACTGCGATGAAACCGGAGCATCAAATTAAATTCCCACAGCAATCTGCCTGGTCACCTTTACCGAAGCGCACAAGCCAGGCGCAGTTTGGCTTGCATCGCGCGATGTTTTTTCGTGCTGCGCCGGTTTCGGATGAAGCCGATGTGGATCACGGCGAAGAACAGGTTTATGACCTGAGCGCTGCCTTGCAGTTATTCGTCGCCCTGATCAAGGGCTTGAGCGAAGTGCATAAACGGATCGACCTGCATCAGGCTGTGTGCCTCGCCAATCTGCGTTTGCTGCCGGATGGAACGGTGGAATTCCGCAACGATGCGACGGTACCGCTGGCGTATAGCTCGCCGGAACAAACCGGCCGTATGAATCGCCAGGTCGATTACCGCAGCGATTACTACTCACTCGGCATCGTGCTGTACGAACTATTGAGCGGACATTTGCCGTTTGAGTCGGATAGCGTGATGGAGCTGGTGTACAGCCACATCGCCAAGAAACCGTTGCCGCCGAGTCGTTTCAATCCGGCCATTCCGGATGCGGTTGGCAATATCGTGCTCAAGCTGCTGGCCAAGAATGCCGAAGATCGTTATCAAAGCCTGGAAGGATTGCTCAGCGATATAGAGCGATGCTTGAGCGCATTGCAGGAAAGCGGGACGGTTCAGCCCTTCCCGCTGGCGCAGCAGGACGTTTGCGACCGCTTGCAGATTTCGCAAAAGTTGTATGGCCGTGATTGCGAGTATGCGCGCCTGTTGAGCGCCTTTAAGAAAGTCACGACTGGCACCGCCGAGCTTGTACTGGTCACTGGTTACTCCGGCGTTGGTAAATCCTCGCTGGTCAATGAAATCCACAAACCGGTAGTGGCGCAGGGTGGTTATTTCATTTCCGGTAAATTCGACCAGTTCAAACGCACGATCCCGTATTCCGCTTTCAACCAGGCTTTCCGCGAACTGATGCGACAGATCCTGACTGAAAGCGAAAGCCGGATCGCCGAATGGCGCGCCAAGTTATTGAAAGCGCTGGGTCCGAACGGACAACTGATTATCGATGCGATCCCGGAGCTGGAATTCATTATCGGCAAGCAACCGCAAGTGCCGCTGCCGAGCGCCACGCGCAATAGTTTTAACTATGTGATGCAGAACTTCGTCAGCGTGTTTACGCGTGTCGAACATCCTATCGTTCTCTTCCTCGACGACTTGCAGTGGGCGGATGCCGCTTCGCTCAAACTCATCAGCTTGCTGATGCGTAACCTGAACGATCCCTGCCTGTTATTGATAGGCGCTTACCGCAGCAATGAAGTCGATGTCGCGCATCCGCTGAATCTAACGATAGACCTAATGCGCAAGGAGGCTAGTGTCACCACTATCGAGTTGAATGCACTGACCGACCTCAGCATTCTGGAGATGGTGGCAGATACCTTGCAATGCGAGGAGGCGGAAGCGATTTCGCTGGCGAGCCTGATCTATCGCAAGACCTTGGGTAATCCTTTCTTCATCGGACAATTCATCAAGAGCCTCAATAGCGATGGTTTTCTTTACTTTGAAAACGGGCGCTGGCGCTGGAACATCGCGCAGATCGGAGAGCTCAACATTACCGATAACGTGGTTGACCTGCTGACCAAGGAATTGCGACGTCTGCCGGAATCCACGCAACGCCTGTTAACGATTGCTGCCTGTATCGGCAGTCGCTTCGATTTGCAGACGCTGGAAACCGTCAGCCAGCGCTCCAAGCAGGAAATCGGTGAACTCTTGCATGACGCGATCCAGACTGGGCTGGTATTGCCTGCCGAGCATACGGTGGCGGCGACGGCGCTCGTTTCCTATGTTTACCAATTCCGGCACGATAAAGTGCAGCAGGCCGCGTATGAGGGCATTGCCAAATATGAAGCCGATGCCATCCATCTGGAAATCGGTCGCTTGTTGCTCAATAGCCTGAGCGAAGAAGAAAAAGAAGAGTCCATCTTTGAACTGGTCGATCACCTAAACCAGGGACGCGGTTTGCTTGCCACTCCAAATGAAAAAGAGAAGCTGGCGGAGCTGAACCTGCAGGCGGCGAAGAAGGCTCGCAAGTCAGCGGCCTTCGATGTGCATCGCGATTGTATTGATATCGCCAGCGAGTTCGGTAGTGTGCATATCTGGCGTGAGAAGCAGGTTTTCATGCACGAGCTGTACATGGAAAAAATCAATGCTGCTTTTGCCCGCGCCGATTATAAGGAGATGGAAAAACTGTGCCAGATCGTTTGCGAGCACAGCGAAACGCCGGGCGAAATCATCGCGGCAAAAAATTATTTGATCCGTTGTTACGGTGCGATCTACAAGCCGCAAGAGCTGATGAAAACCGGTATCGAAATGCTGGAAATTGCCGGCATCAAGATTCCGCCCAATCTGAATGAACGGCATATCCTGCTGGCGCGCATGAAACTGAAAGTCGCGTTACGGGGACGCGACCCGCTGGAGCTGGAGCACCTGCCGCCGGCGACTGATCCGGAATATCTGCTGCAGTTGCACGCGACCATGGCCTTCCTTGGCTATGGTTTCACTTATTTGGCCGGTTCCAATGTTGTGCTGTGGGTGGCCTTGGAAATGGTGCGTCGCTCGATCCATTACGGATCTTCACCGAATTGCGCTTATGCCTACGCAGTGTGGGGACGCACGCTGGTCGGCAAACTGGACAAGATCGCGGAAGGCTATAAATTCGGCAAGGTGGCGGCGCAACTGGGTGGTGAAAAAATATCACTGGGCGCGGCCGGAATTTTCCACGGCATCATCCGGCATCACCGTGAGCACTTGAGCTTGTCGCTGGAACCCCTGATGGATATCTATGTCAAGGCGATGGAAACCGGCGATCGGCCTGGCGCCATGGTGGCCTTGTCCTTCTCGGACGCAATACGTTTCCAGTCAGGCGGTAATGTGCAGGAGGCATTGCAGACGATACGCAAGGATCTCGATATCTATCGCAAGATGGATTACGCCGCTTTGCTCGGCGTCATGATTCCGTGGGCGTTGCTGTTTTCGCGTCTGGTAGGTGAATCAATATCCGACATCACGCAAGGCCGGGATCAGGAAGACTATGTGCAATCGCGCAAGAATGCAGCTGATCCGTGGGGTATTTTTTATGTACGCACGATACAGGCAATAGGCGAATATTATTTCGGCGAATTCGCCAAGGCACGATCGCATTCCGCGGAAGCGATGGAATTACCTGGCTTTTATTTCGGTACCCCGTCATCGGCCTTTTTGATGTGGGTGAATTCGCTGTCGGACCTGGCCTTGTGCCGTCCTTACGATGCACACTCATCCGCGACATTGGCGCGGGTTAAGGTTTGGCAACGTCGTTTTAAGAATTGGGCCGATCATGCGCCCATGAACTACCGGCATAAATGGCAACTGGTTGAAGCAGAACGGTACCGCGTTGCTGACAAGAATAGAAAGGCCGAGCAGGCTTATGAACTGGCGATTAGCGGTGCACGCAAATACGGATTCGTCAACGATGAAGCACTGGCGCACGAATTGACCGGCAAGTTTTACCTCAGCCAGGGTAAGGACATCAACGCACGCATGCATCTGGAGCAGGCGCATGCACGCTATGAAGAGTGGGGAGCCTTCGCCAAAGCAATGCAGATGGAACAGGCATACCCGATACTGCTGGCGCGCGTGATTTCAAGGCGACGTGAAAACAACCGCGATATGGAAGTGGAACGTGAGCGACAAGTTGATATACAAACCGTCATCAAGGCTTCGCAAACCTTGTCCGGTGAAATCCAGCTTGATAAGTTGCTGTCCAGTCTGATGCGTTTGTTGATCGAGAATGCAG
>JBEBUE010000222.1:0-5605 GCA_040393485.1 Herminiimonas sp. | reverse complement strand
GACGCATGGAGCTTTTGGCTGCCTCGCACATGGTATTGGTACCTCGGAGGTGGAGCACGTACTGGCCACGCAAACACTGCTGGCGCAAAAATCAAAAGCCATGTTGGTACAAGTCGACGGCGTATTGCCGGGCGGCGTGACTGCAAAAGATATCGTGTTGGCCGTGATCGGCAAGATCGGTACTGCAGGCGGTACCGGTTATGCCATTGAGTTCGCTGGTTCGACCATCCGTTCGCTGTCTATGGAAGGTCGCATGACGATCTGCAATATGGCGATTGAAGCGGGTGCACGTGCCGGTATGGTGGCAGTGGACGAAACCACGATCAATTACGTCAAAGGTCGTCCTTTGTCGCCGGTCGGCCCGCACTGGGATCGCGCGGTCGAATACTGGCGTACCTTGCACTCTGATGCGGGAGCCAAGTTCGACCTGGTTGTCACCTTGAATGCAGCCGAAATCAAACCGCAAGTCAGCTGGGGTACGTCGCCCGAGATGGTGGTGGCGGTGGATGGTCGCGTACCTGATCCGGACAAAGAAAAAGATCCGACCAAACGTGACGGCATGGAAAAAGCGCTGGTCTATATGGCGCTGAAACCAAATACACCGATTACCGATATCCGTATCGACAAAGTATTTATCGGTTCCTGCACCAACTCGCGCATCGAAGATTTGCGTGAAGCGGCGGCGGTTGTGCGCGGTAAGTTCCGGGCGTCGAACGTGAAGCTGGCGATGGTGGTGCCAGGTTCCGGTCTGGTCAAGGAACAGGCGGAGCGTGAAGGCCTGGACAAGATTTTCAAGGCGGCGGGTTTCGAATGGCGTGAGCCAGGCTGCTCGATGTGCCTGGCAATGAATGCAGATCGCCTGGAACCGGGTGAGCGTTGTGCGTCGACTTCGAACCGTAACTTTGAAGGTCGTCAGGGTGCGGGTGGTCGTACGCATCTGGTCAGCCCTGCAATGGCTGCGGCAGCCGGGATTGAAGGCCACTTCGTCGATGTACGTGCTTTGAAACACTGAGCGTGCTGAGGACAGTATGAAGAAAACGATTTCCTTTCTCCTGCTGATCGCTGCCGTCTCGTCGCTGGCTGCCTGCAATACCGTGCATGGCTTTGGTCGCGACGTAGAGCGTCTTGGTGAAAAAGTACAGGGCAAGTAATCCTGGTTAAAACGCGTCGGATGGTGGTGTTTGCACCCATCTGATAAACATGAGAAATCGGCGCTGCAACAAGCTTCTCTGCAGCACGTACTAATAGTTGGATAGCATGGATAAATTTACTATTCTCGATGGCCTGGTTGCACCGCTGGATCGTGCAAACGTCGATACCGACGCCATTATTCCAAAACAGTTTTTGAAGTCGATCAAACGGACCGGCTTTGGTCCGAATCTGTTCGACGAATGGCGTTATCTGGATCACGGTGAGCCGGGTCAGGATAATTCGCGTCGTCCATTGAATCCTGACTTCGTGCTGAACCAGCCGCGTTATCAGGGTGCCTCCATCCTGCTGGCACGCAAAAACTTCGGCTGTGGTTCGTCCCGCGAACACGCGCCATGGGCATTGAGCCAATACGGTTTCCGCGCAGTGGTTGCACCGAGCTTCGCTGATATCTTCTTCAACAACTGCTACAAAAATGGTTTGTTGCCGGTCACGCTGACTGAGGCGCAAATCGATCACCTGTTCAATGAAGTCAAGGCTTTCCCTGGCTATCACCTGGTTATCGATCTGGAAAAACAGATCATCGGCACCAGCAACGGCAGCGTCGCCTATCCGTTTGAAATCGACGCCTTCCGCAAATACTGCTTGCTCAACGGTTTCGATGATATCGGCCTGACTTTGCAAAAGGCGGACAAGATACGCGCGTTCGAAGAGCGCCATCTGGCATCGCAACCATGGTTGTCGAACACAATTTAATGCGCAAGATTTAATCCTTTTTTAATCCTCCTCGAAGTTATCAAATGAAAATTGCAATTCTGCCGGGCGACGGCATCGGTCCGGAAATCATGAATCAGGCAGTCAAGGTAATGAATGCCTTGGGTGAAAAGTTTGAAACCGAAACAGTGCCAGTCGGCGGCGCAGCGTATGCAGCGCAAGGCCATCCTTTGCCTGAATCGACTCTGAAAGTTGCAAAAGAAGCGGACGCTATCTTGTTCGGTGCAGTCGGCGATTTCAAATACGACACACTGGAGCGCTCCTTGCGTCCGGAACAAGCGATTCTGGGCTTGCGCAAGCACCTGGGTTTGTTTGCTAACTTCCGTCCTGCGATCCTGTATCCGGAACTGGCAGGTGCATCGTCGTTGAAACCGGAAATCGTATCCGGCCTCGACATCATGATCGTGCGTGAATTGACCGGCGACATCTACTTCGGCCAGCCACGCGGCGTACGTGCAGCACCAGATGGTCCGTTCAAGGGTGAGCGCGAAGGTTTCGACACCATGCGTTACACCGAACCTGAAATCCGTCGCATTGCACACGTTGCTTTCCAGGCTGCGCAAAAACGCGGCAAGCGTCTGACCAGCGTCGATAAAGCCAACGTACTGGAAACCTTCCAGTTCTGGCGCGACATCGTCACCGAGGTGCACAAGGAATATCAGGACGTCAAACTCGACCACATGTATGTCGATAATGCAGCGATGCAATTGGTACGTGCACCGAAAGAATTTGACGTAGTCGTCACCGGCAATATGTTCGGCGACATCCTGTCGGACGCAGCAGCGATGCTGACCGGTTCGATCGGCATGTTGCCTTCGGCTTCGCTGGATGCCAACAACAAAGGCCTGTACGAACCATCGCACGGCTCGGCTCCGGACATCGCAGGCAAAGACATCGCCAATCCATTGGCGCAAATCCTGTCACTGGCGATGATGTTGCGTTACTCGCTGGGTAAAACAGAGCAGGCTGATCGTATTGAAACGGCTGTCAAATCCGTATTGAAACAAGGTTTGCGTACTGTCGACATCTTCGAGGCAGGCACAACCAAGGTCAGCACCACACAGATGGGCGATGCTGTCGTCAAAGCATTGGCTTGATGTAAATAAGAGCGGTAGCAGTGAATAAACCGCATACCAATTGATAAATAGGGCGGCTGTAAGCGCCCTGAGCGAAGGAAATGATGATGAAAGTTGTTGGCTTAGTCGGATGGCGTGGGATGGTCGGATCGGTCTTGATGCAGCGCATGCAGGAAGAGGGCGATTTCGACCATATCGAAGCTGTATTCTTCTCGACCTCGAACAAGGGTGGTAAAGCGCCTGCGATCGCGAAGAAGGAAACCACACTGCAAGACGCTAACGACATCGACGCATTGAAGAAGTGCGACATCATTATTACCTGCCAGGGTGGCGACTACACCACTGAGATTTTCCCGAAACTGCGCGCAGCAGGCTGGGACGGTTACTGGATCGATGCAGCATCGACCCTGCGTATGAAAGACGACGCGGTCATCGTGCTGGATCCGGTCAACCAAAACGTGATCAAGGACGCCTTGGGCCGTGGCGTGAAAAACTACATCGGCGGCAACTGCACCAACTCCATCCTGTTGATGGGTGTAGGCGGTTTGTTCAAGGAAGGTCTGGTTGAATGGGTTAGCTCCATGACTTACCAGGCAGCGTCTGGCGGCGGTGCCAACCACATGCGCGAATTGCTGAGTGGCATGGGCGTGGTGCACGGTGCGGTTGCCAGTGAATTGGCGACACCGTCGTCGGCTATTCTCGACATCGATCGTAAAGTCGCGGAATCGATTCGTAACGATGTGCCGACCGAATTCTTTGGTGCGCCGCTGGCTGGCGGCCTGATCCCATGGATCGACGCGCAGCTGGAAAATGGTCAATCGAAGGAAGAGTGGAAGGGCCAGGCTGAGGTCAACAAGATCCTTGGCAATACCCAGATCATTCCGGTTGATGGTTTGTGCGTCCGTATCGGTGCAATGCGTTGCCACAGCCTGGCTTTGACCATCAAGCTCAAACGTGACCTGCCTTTGGCGGAAATCGAAAACATCATCCGTTCTGCCAATCCTTGGGTCAAATGGGTTCCGAACGAGCGTGCGGTAACGGTGAAGGAATTGACTCCGGCCGCTATCACCGGCGGTCTGGAAATCGGTGTCGGTCGCGTCCGTAAGCTGAACCAGGGACCTGAATACATCTCGGCTTTCGTCATTGGCGATCAATTGCTGTGGGGTGCAGCTGAACCGCTGCGTCGCATGTTGCGCATCATATTGGGCAAGTAAATCGCGATTGTCGTTGTCAGATCGCAACATAAACCCGCCAATTCACCTTGTTAAATGGGTGCTTGGCGGGTTTTAAATTAGTTGCCAAGATGGTTGCGCTTGCGCCTGTAAGTCCATGATGCTATGGTGAAAGTTCTTAGAAAAACGATATGCTCGCGTTGTTTGTGGTCCCCGACGAACGCCAACGGAATACTCTCCATGCCACTCAAAAAGCAGTCAAATCCCGGTTCTACTTTTTCCTCTCTCAAACTGAAGACACTGAGTGCCGCGGTCATATCCGCGCTCGTGTTATCCAATGCTTATGCTGCGGGCCTGGGAAAACTGACTGTTATGTCATCGCTGGGCCAGCCGTTACGTGCGGAAATCGAATTAACCTCGGTTGCACCTGACGAACTTGCTTCCTTGCAACCCAAGCTGGCGTCTGCCGAAGCTTTCCGCCAGGCAAATATTGATTTCAACCCCAGCCTGTTCTCACTGCGCTTTGCTGTAGAGCAACGCGGTGGCCAGCCTATCGTCCGCATTACCTCGACCCAGCCCATCAACGAGCCTTTCGTCGACATGTTGCTGGAACTAGGTGGCAACAAAGGCCGCCTGGTACGTGAATACACCTTCTTGCTGGACCCACCGGAAATGCGTTCTGCGCAGGCCGCGCAAGTAGCGCCTATAGCGATCACGCCACCTCCGGCTGCGCGGCCAGTGGAAAGCCGTCCAGAAGTTGCTGCGGCCGCCCCGGTAACGCGTCATGCGCCTGAGCCGGTTGCGCCTGCGCGTGAAGCGCCGGCTGCGGCACCTAAACCAGTTCGCGCAGCACCTACGCCGGTGGCCGCACCAGCGCCAGCGCCGAGAGCTGCGGCAGCGCCGATCAATGAGTACGAAGTCAAGAAAGGCGACACCCTCGCCAAGATTGCAAATCAATACCGTTCGAGTGGCGTATCACTGGATCAGATGTTGGTTGCCTTGTACCGCGCCAATCCGGAAGCTTTCATCGACAAGAATATGAATCGCCTGCGTGCCGGGCAGATCCTGTCGGTACCTGAGGCAGACAGCACGCAAGCCATCGGACAATCTGAAGCACGTGGCGTCGTGATCGCACAAGCGGCCGATTTCAATGCTTACCGTAGCAAGTTGGCAGGTCAGGTCGCCAATGCAGCGGCGAAAAAATCTGACGATGCCAAGCAGGCCGATGGCGGCAAAATTACAGCCAAAGTGCAGGACGAATCCAGTGCCGGAGCTGAGTCTAAAGATAAACTGAAGTTGTCCAAGTCTGGTGCAGCAAGCGGTTCCGACAAACTGGCGAACCAGGCTGGTGCAGAGGAGCTGATCGCGAAGGACAAGGCGATTGCCGATGCCAACGCACGCGGCGGAACGATCCGTCTGATCGCCAGCGCCGAG
>JBEBUE010000221.1:0-5662 GCA_040393485.1 Herminiimonas sp. | reverse complement strand
TACGGTACCGCGCTTGATCGAATCCTCAACCGAACCGACGATCAGGCGTTCGCCGAGTTCGGCAGCGCGTTTGTCGCGGAAGGAAATGACTTCATCAAAGTTGTGGCCGGTATCGATGTGTACCAGCGGGAACGGGAATTTGCCCGGACGGAATGCTTTTTCAGCCAGGCGCAGCATCACGACCGAGTCCTTGCCGCCGGAAAACAGCAGGGCAGGGTTGGCGCATTCAGCGGCCACTTCGCGCATGATGTGGATGGCTTCCGATTCCAGCCAGTCCAGGTGCTTGTTGCTGGCGCTGTCGAGAAATAATTTATCAACTACTGTGTTCATAGGATCTCAGGCGTTAGTTGCTACGGGTTTGATTCTGATCAGCTTGCCGTCGACGACGTGCAGGCCGCATTCCTTGGATTCCGGGTTTTCCCACCACCAGCGTCCGGCACGTACATCTTCACCGGGCTGGATGGCGCGGGTGCATGGTTCGCAACCGATGGATGGATATCCTTTGTCGTGCAGTGGGTTGTATGGCACACCGTTGCTGCGGATGTAGTGCCACACATCTTCTTCCGACCAATCCGCGAGCGGATTGAATTTGGTCATTGCATGCGCATCGTCCTGTTCCTGCACATCGAGTGCGGCGCGGGTAGTCGATTGCGCACGGCGCTGGCCGGTTACCCAGGCATGCTTGCCTGCCAGCGCGCGGTTCAGTGGTTCCACCTTGCGGATGCGGCAGCATTCTTTACGCATGTCGACGCTTTCGTAGAAAGCATTCAGGCCGTTTTGCTTGACGTAGGCATCGACTGCTTCCGGTTGCGGACGATACAGTTCGACGTCGTAGCCGTAGGTTTCCTTAATGCGGTCCAGCACGCTCAGTGTCTCGGCATGCAAGCGACCGGTTTCCAGCGTGAAGATACCTATCTTGTCCTGCAGTTTGTCGCGCAGGATCATGTCGGTCAGCACCATGTCTTCCGCCGCGAGGCTGGAAGCGAAGACTGCAGGTGCGAATTGATCCGCTACGCGCTGCAGTGTTTCCCGGGTGGCCGCTACCAGCGCGGCGAAGTCTGCATCATTCATTTTGGTGCGATGGCCTGACGGTTTACACGGCGGAACAAAGGTGTCTTTTTGTCCCACGATTGCTGGTAGCTCTCGGAGAAATCGCTCAAGCCTTTCAGTGCATCGTTGACGTCACGATCGGCACGTACCGCAAACGAGTTGAAGCCGACGCGCTGCATATAGAACAACTGGTCACGCAACACATCGCCTACTGCACGCAGTTCGCCGGTGTAGTCGTAGCGCATGCGCAGGTTGTATGCGATGGAGTAGCCGCGGCCATCACCAAATTTAGGGAAGTCGACAGCAATCATTTGCAGGGTTGCGGTGTCGTCTTTCAGTGCTTCCGGACGTTCGTCGCTGGCAAGCCAGACGCCGACATCGCTACGCGCCTTCAAGGTGGCGGCTTGTGCCTGCCACACGGTCAGCGGGACGATGACTTTACCCGCCGGAACGACAACGGTTTCGGCGGTTTCGCCTTCTGCCAGGCGCAGCAGGTTCCAGTCGTCAGTGCCGACTACAGCTTTGTCTTTGATGATGTTAAGCATATGCATCTTCTCCTGCGGCGTGCGCAACCTTGATCGGCGTTGCGTACACATGTTCTTTGAATGGCGTGACGCCGATACGGCGTGCGGTATCGATGAAGCGTTCATCTTCGATACGGTCGCGTACATAGACTTCGAGCAGGCGCTCAATCACAGTCGGCATCTGGTGTGCCGAGAACGATGGGCCGATGATCTTGCCGATCGAGCTGGTATTGCCTTGCGCACCGCCGATCGATACCTGGTACCACTCTGCGCCGTCTTTATCGACACCGAGGATGCCGATGTTACCGACGTGATGGTGACCACAGGCATTGATACAGCCGGAGATATTGAGTTCGATATCGCCGATGTCGTGCTGGAAGTCCAGGCTGTCGAAACGTTCTGCGATGGCTTCGGCAATCGGAATCGACTTGGCATTTGCCAGCGAGCAGAAGTCACCGCCAGGGCAGCAGATGATGTCGGTCAGCAGGCCGATATTTGGTGTAGCCAAGCCATGCGATTTGGCTGCTTCCCACACCGCATAGAGATCGGAAATCTTGACGTCAGACAGTACGACGTTTTGTTCATGCGTCACGCGCAGTTCACCAAAACTGTATTGATCAGCCAGATCCGCCATGAAGTCGAGTTGCTCGGCAGTTGCGTCGCCAGGTGGCACGCCGGTTTTCTTCAGCGACAGTACGACCGCAGCATAGCCACTTACTTTGTGTGCCTTCACGTTGCGGGTCAGCCAGCTGTTGAATGCTTTGTTCTCTGCCTTGTGCTTTTCAAACTCTGCATCGGTTGCCGGCAGGGTATCGTAGGCAGGCATGGTGAAGTAGGCGGAAACACGCTGCAATTCTTCTTCTGTCAGGGTGCCCGGACCGTCCTTGATGTCTTGCCATTCTTCTTCGACCTGGCGGCGATATTCGTCAATACCAATCGCTTTGACGAGGATCTTGATACGCGCTTTATAAATATTGTCGCGACGACCGTATTGGTTATAGACGCGCAGGATCGCTTCCAGGTAGGTCATGACGTGACGCCACGGCAGGAATTCGCAAATCACGCTGCCGAGGATAGGGGTACGGCCCATGCCGCCGCCAACCAGCACGCGGAAGCCGACTTCACCTTGCTCGTTCTTGATCACGTGCAGGCCGATGTCGTGCACTGCGGTGGCAGCACGATCTTCGACCGCGCCATTGATGGCGATCTTGAATTTGCGTGGCAGGTAGGCGAATTCCGGGTGGAAGGTGCTCCATTCACGGATGATTTCTGCGTATGGGCGCGGATCAACGATCTCATCCGCTGCCACGCCTGCCAATTCATCGGAAGTGGTGTTGCGGATGCAGTTGCCCGAGGTTTGGATCGCGTGCATTTCGACCGAAGCCAGTTCGGTCAGGATTTCTGGTGTTTCTTCCAGTTTTATCCAGTTGAACTGGATGTTCTGGCGTGTTGTAAAGTGACCATAGCCGCGATCGTACTTGCGGGCGATATGGCCAAACATGCGCATCTGCGCCGACGACAACAGGCCGTACGGTACTGCGATACGCAGCATGTAGGCATGGCGTTGCAGGTACAGGCCGTTTTGCAGGCGCAGGATACGGAATTCGTCCTCTGCCAGTTCGTCGGACAAGCGGCGACGGACCTGATCGCGGTATTGCGCGATGCGTTCTTTAACGATTTGATGGTCGTATTGATCGTAGCGATACATCTCAATTCCTTAGTAAACTAACTTGAAGGCAACGGTCGTCAGCGTGGTAGCCAACAGAACGCGCAATACTTTTTCCGGTATGGCTCGTGACGCCAGAGATCCAAGGGTGATGCCCGGTACGGAACCGAGCAACAGCATGGCCAGTAACTCCCAATGGATCGATCCGAGCCACCAGTGGCCGAGCGCCGCAATCGCGGTCAAAGGCACTGCGTAAGCTATGTCGGTACCGGCTATTTCGGCCGGTGTCAGGCGTGGGTAAAGCAGAACCAGTATGGTGGCGCCGATTGCTCCTGCACCAATAGACGAGATTGTAACCAATGTACCGAGAATTGCACCCGAAACTATGGTCGCTATGACCAGTTTTTTGCCGTGGAACTGACGGTTGGGGTGGGCGCTCATCCAGTTTTGCAGGCGGGTACGGAAAATCAGTGCGATCACGGTCAACATAACGGAGCCGGCGATCGAATAACGGATGACCTGGCCGATTTCCTTGTCGAGACCGCCGAGGTACTTCAATACGAGGGTGGTCAGCACGGCTGCCGGCAGTGCGCCCAGGCAGAGTTGCTTGACGATATCCCAATGCACATTGCCCTTGTAACGGTGGGCAAAAGTGCCTGCAATTTTAGTGGTGGAGGCGAAGGCGAGGTCGGTCCCGACTGCTACCGTTGGCGAGACGCCGAACAGCAGGGTAAGCAGGGGTGTCATCAGGGAGCCGCCGCCGACACCGGTCAGACCGACCAGTAAACCGACTGCAAAACCTGAAACAATATAAGTAACCGACATAAGACCTCGCGCAAAGTAGGGCGAATAGTAATAAACTTGAGCCTTATTCCAAACTACTTACTAATTATTTGCTTATATGCTTTTTTGGTATAAGCAATAATGAAAAATGACGGGAACGCGCAAAGGCGCGTATTCAGTCGAAAACATGAGGGGAAGACATGAATCTTCATCAACTTCGCTTCGTTCGGGAAGCGGTGCGGCAGAACTTTAATTTGACTGAGGCTGCCAAGGCATTGTTTACCTCTCAACCGGGTGTCTCCAAGGCAATTATTGAGTTGGAAGAAGAGTTGGGCGTGGATATTTTTTCGCGTCACGGCAAGCGTATCCGCGGCCTGACCGAGCCGGGGCGAGCAGTTTTGAAGTCGGTTGAGCTGATCATGCAGGAAATTGACGGCCTCAAACGCATAGGCAATGAATTCGCCGCGCATGACAGTGGCAGCTTTACAATTGCCACCACGCACACGCAGGCGCGCTATTCACTGCCTAAGGTAGTACAGGCGTTCACGCAAAAATTTCCCAAAGTAAGATTGTCTTTGTTGCAAGGCAATCCGAAGCAGGTAGCCGATATGGTCCTGATGGACCAGGCGGATCTGGCCATCGCAACGGAATCGATTGCCAGCATCGACGGCCTGATTTCATTGCCCTGCTATCAATGGGAACATCAAGTCGTGGTGCCGCTCGATCATCCCTTGCTCAAGTCCAAGTCGATCACGCTGGAAGAATTAAGCGCTTATCCGCTGATTACCTACGACAGCGCGTTTGCCGGTCGTAACAAGATCGACCATGCGTTCAGCCTGCGTAACCTGAAGCCGGACGTGCTGCTGGAGGCGATTGACGCCGATGTGATCAAGACCTATGTCGAGCTGGGCATGGGCATCGGTATCATTGCCGGTATGGCCTTCGATCCGGAGCGCGACAAGAATCTGCGTGCGATCCCGGCCGGGCATTTGTTCGGCACCAATGTATCGCGCGTGGCACTGAAGCAGGGCGCCTATTTGCGCAGCTATGTATTTACGTTCATCGAGTTATTGACGCCTACGCTCAACCGCAAACTGGTTGAGCAAGTATTGAACGGCGAAAAAGACATGTATGAACTTTGAATGAGCATTCACTTTTTGAACTGGAAGTAAAAGCAGTATGACTAAACCGGTAAACACCGATATGGCCGAGTATTACGCGGTCCGCGATAACTTCGATGAAGAGGATATCGAAAACCCGGACGGCGCCGATGCGCTGGACGACATCATGGACAACCTGCGTACCCTGATGACCGATCAGCACGTGCTGGAGTTGGCATGCGGCGACGGCTACTGGACCGATGAGCTGGCCGAATACGCAGCATCGGTGCTGGCGACCGACATCAATCCGAATTTGCTGGAGCAGGCTAAAACCCGCGAGTTACCGGAGGATGTGGTGCAGTTCGCGGTGGCGGATGCGCTGGACCCCAAGGTGGAGGGTGACTTCACCGCATGTTTCGCTGGTTTCTGGTGGTCGCATGTGCGTCGCCAGGATCAGGTGGAAGTGATAGCTCGCATACGCAAGATCATCGGCGCGGACGGCTTGCTGGTGCTGGTGGACAATTCGCAGGTTGATACCG
>JBEBUE010000220.1:0-5673 GCA_040393485.1 Herminiimonas sp. | reverse complement strand
GGCCAGGAGCCGGCCCAGCGCGCCGTGGTGCTTGAAAACGAACTGATCATTCGCCATAGCAGCGACACCGGCGAATTCACCATCGCCAAGCTGTTCCGCAATATGCACACCATCAAGGGCAATGGCCGTACTTATGGCTTGCTGCACCTGGCCGATATCGTGCACGAAGCGGAACAGCACTACGATGAATTACGTAAACCGGAAAGCGGCCGCGTATGGAACCAGGAGCTGTTGCTGGATGAGCTGGCTGGCGTGCGCGCTGCGGTTGAACGCTATGCCCGCATCAACGAAGTGAGCCTGAGCCGTCAGGGTCCAGGCCGTGGCGGCAAGGTGGATAGCTATCTGATGATAGATAAAAAACATATCCAGGAAAGCCTGCATCGCCTGGAAAACGTTAACACCGCCAACCTGCACGAACTGGTTGCAGTGCGTAATGCAGTGCGTCGCACCCTGCGCCTGCTCGGTACCGAACGCCTGGATGAAACACTGTCGGGTGTCATCGCTTCCATGCCGGCACTCGCGCAGGAGCTCGGCAAGCAAGCACCTGTCGTCGAGATCAAGGATGGCGGCTATGTCATCCATAACCAAATCAGCGCCCTGCTCAAGGACGTCTTCATGCACCTGATCCGTAATGCCATGGATCACGGCATAGAAACACCGGAAATACGTGCAGCACAAGGCAAAGCCGAAGCCGGCAAGATCAGCCTGCAGATGGGCATGGACGAGCACATGCTCCACATCAGCCTACGCGATGATGGTCGCGGCCTGGCATTGAAACGCATCCGTCAGATCGCATTGCAAAAAGGCTTAAGCGAAGCACCGGAGCAACTCGATGACCTCGAGACCGCACGCCTGATCCTGCAGGCAGGCTTCTCGACCGCCGACAAAGTCAGCGATGTGTCCGGTCGTGGTGTCGGCATGGATGCAGTACTCGCATTTGTCAGCCGTGAAAACGGCACGATAGATATCCGGTTTGACGACGATGCGGTCGGTGCCGACTTCCGTCAGTTCCATATCACTGTCTCCCTGCCAGCCGCCTTTGGCGTCAAGGCGGATGAAGCGGATGACAGCTTGCTGCAGGAATTATTGCAAGCGCCTTTATCCGAACACAGCCACAACAAGGATGTACAGGACGATAGCCGCGTTGCTTAAGCAGCGCCATCAAATGCACTACTGAACAGAGAATCACATTCATCATGCTTACCTCTATTATTTTCTTTGTCGTCGGTTTCCTGCTCTGCGGCCTGCTGCAGCAGTTACGCATCCGCAAATTGCAGCAACGCCTGACCGGTATGGTTGACATCGCACAGGCGAAGTCACTGGAGCAGGACTTGCAAAACGTCATGCGCGACATGCAACAAAAGATGGAGCAGCATGAGCTCTTGCTGGAGCAGGAAAAACTCATGAACCAGGATCAATTGTCGCAACTGCAGGAAGAGCATGAACAATTGATACAAAGCCTGTCCGAGCGCAATGCAGATAGCAATGCCGTAGCGGTAGAGAACTGCGAACGTGCTGCCGATACCATCGCGCGCCTGATGGGCCTGATCAAGACCTTCGAGCGCTGGCACGATGACATGGGTGTACTCATCAAACACAACCGTGAAATGCGTGTGAAAAATGATGAATTCGCACTCATCGTTAATCAGGTCATCATCGTCGCACTGAATGCATCGATCGAAGCAGCACGCGCAGACGAGCATGGTCGCGGCTTCGCCGTCGTTGCCGCCGAAGTGCGTTCACTGGCACAACGTGCCGAAAAACTCTCGAAGAGCTATCGCAGCAATTTGCACGAAAGCGACCTGATCACCACTACCACCTTCCAGGACTTGCAGGCAGGCGGCAAGATGATCGTCGGCGCGGTCATCGGCCTGAATCTGGTCAATGACAAAACCAAAGAAGCACTCACCGTTTAACTCAAAAATACCTGCCTCATGATCAGCCCACACGCCCAGGAAGGCTTTGACCTCCTACTCATACGCTCGCTGAAAGCCAGCCTGCCATCCGCGCTGGCGCACAGCGAAATCGGCATTACTTCTGACGTCGCCGAGCTGGTCGAGCAGGAAGCCGTTGTACTGACCGTTTCTTCCTATTTGTTTCGCCTGATGGTGATGATCCATTTCAAACAGGATGCACCAACCATGGGCTATATGGCGGGCATGCATGAAGCAGGCACGGAAGCCCACGACAAACAAGCCTTCCTTGACGCCATCGCCGAATACGGCAATCTGTTCTGCGGCATCCTGAACCGTGAACTCGGCAGCTACTTCCCGCATATCGGCATGTCCACACCCAACTTCCTGGACGGCCACTGCCTGTCGTATATACAAATGCTCAACTGCAGCCATATCCAGCACTTCGCGGTGGATGTCGATGGCAGTCCCCTATTCCACGTCAGCCTGTGCGTCAGCGCTTATGACGACCTGGATTTCGAAGTAGCGGAAGACGAAGCAAGCGCCAGTACCGGCGAGCTCGAACTGTTTTAAGCGATTGCTTAAAGCGAATTATTTTAGAAATTACTTGAGAAGAAAAACATGGCACAAATACTGGTAGTCGATGATTCCGCCACCGTCCGCAATGAAGTGGGCGATTTCCTGAAGAAAAATGACCTCGATGTAGTCCTCGCCGTCGATGGCCGCGATGGTCTCGCCAAACTGAAAGGCGACAGCGCCATCAAGCTGGTGATTTCAGACGTCAATATGCCGAATATGGATGGCCTGACCATGGCTGAAAAAATCCGTAGCGAACTCGGCAACAGCAGCGTCAACATCATCATGCTGACCACCGAAAACTCACCGATGATGAAAGAACGTGGCAAGGCTGCCGGCATCAAGGGTTGGATCGTCAAACCGTTCAAAGGCGACGCGGTGCTTGCGACATTCAAGAAACTGGTTGCCTGACAGGCTGGCAGGTGCTGCTCCTTATGCCTTGTTAGTCATAAATCGGCAGCACCAGGAATAGTTTGATCACCAGCGCATTCGCGATATCGATAAAGAATGCGCTGACCATAGGCACCACCAGGAAGGCCACATGTGAAGGCCCGAAGCGTTCGGTCACGGCCTGCATATTGGCAATCGCGGTCGGTGTCGCACCAAGACCGAAGCCGCAATGCCCCGCTGCCAGCACCGCAGCATCATAATTGGCGCCCATCACGCGGAAGGTGACGAATGCCGCATAGGCTGCCATTGCCACGGCCTGCACTGTCAATATCAGCAGCACCGGTAAAGCCAGTGAGGCAATATCCCACAAACGCAAACTCATCAGCGCCATCGCCAGGAACAGCGACAAGCTGACGTTGCCCCGCAACTGAATCGCACGTTCAAATATCTTGTAGCCGACCAGTGCCGACAAGCCGTTACTCAGCACGACGCCGACGAACAAGACGCAAACAAAAGTCGGTAATTCAAAAGCGGTGCCAATCAATTGGCGGGCAAACATAGTGCCGACAGAAAGGCTAACTGCGATCAATGCAAGCGCCTCTATGAACGCTTGCGGCGTAATCAGTTGTACTGCTTTCGGCCTCTCGAAGCTCTGCAGTATCTGGTCCTCGTCATCCGGCTCGCTTACGCTTGATTGCAACTTAAAACGTTTCACCAGAAAGCCTGCGACCGGGCCGCCTACCAGACCACCCAGGACCAGGCCAAAGGTAGCGCAGGCAATCGCAATCTCGGTGGCGGCGGCGAGGCCATGCCGCTCAGCAAACACCTTGCCCCAGGCAGCACCAGTACCATGACCGCCGGATAAGGAAATCGATGCCCCCAGCAAACCGATGAGCGGATCCAGCCCCATGAGTTTGGCCATGCTGATGCCGATGATATTTTGTGCGACCAGCAAGCCCAACACCACACCGAGGAATAAAGCCAGCGTGCGACCACCGGCTTTCAGGCTGGCGAGATTCGCATTCAAACCGATGGTGGCAAAGAAAGTCAGCATCAGCGGCCCTTGCAGGCTGCCATCGAACTGCACCTGCGTATCGGACAAACCACGCAGCGCAAACAGGAGCAAGGCAACCAGCAGGCCGCCGACGACCGGCTCGGGAATACTATAGGCTTTGAGAAAGGAAGAAGACGCAACCAGCTTGCGTCCCAATAACAACACCAGCGATGCTGCGACCAGAGTTTCCAGCACGTCCAGGCTAATCATCTGCTTCCTTTCGTGAGGTGGATCGACGATCAGAACACAAGCAATAGCCTCACATTACAGCACCGCAATTTTTCCTTCAAGCTGCTTCGGTGCCACTGAAGCACGCAATGCTTCGGCGAACGAAGTCAAGGCAGGTGCCCAACCGGCACTATTGTCAGCCACGAAATAGGTATCGACCACACCCAGCCGCGGCGGCAGCTTCAGGCTGTAAATCGGGAAGCGATGTTTATGCGCATCGAACACCACCTTGGGCATCAGTGCGTAGCCCATGCCGGCACCGACACAACCGAGGATCGCATCGAGCGAACCGAAATCGACCATGCGCGATGAAAACACACCACTATCTGCCAGTAACACGTCGACGCGCTGGCGATAACTGCAACCCTGCCCAAACACCAGGAAGGTTGACGCCCGTAATACATCGGGTGACGGCATGCCCTTCATCGGTTCTGCGGATACCAGCACCAGTTCTTCGCGATAAGCCTTGTACTGGTAAAGGCGCGGATTCTCCAGCTTGCCCGCGATGAAGACGCAATCAAAGCGCCCCTCATTCAAACCGGCCACCAGTTTGGCTGTCGGCCCGGTGGTCAGCTTCAGGTCTACCTCGGGATGGCTGGCGTGGAATTGCGTCAACAATGGCGGCAGGCGCAATGCAGTCGTCGTTTCCATCGCCCCTACCCGCAAGCTACCACTGACGTTCCCACCCTTGAACAAGGCCAGCGCTTCATCATGTGCCTGCAACATCCGCTCGGCATACGCCATCAGCGTAAAACCGGCAGAACTCGGGCGGGCGCGTACGCCGCGCTCTATCAATTGCGCGCCGACTTCATCTTCCAGCTTTTTGATATGCGCGGTCACATTCGACTGCACCGTGTGATGCCTCTCGGCGGCCGCAACAAAGCTGCCGGTTTCAGCCACGGCGAGGAATAAACGTAATGATTTCAGGTCCATGATCCCACCTCGTTCTGCATCTCTAAACGTGATACAGCATATCATTACTAATCGTTTGTAGTGCTAGCCATCCATGTCTATGATGTATCAACCAGACATGATCTGGAACCGAACGGAAACCAAATGCCCTCACGTCGCGACTTACCTGCCATCGCAGTCGGCACCACCGCCACCCTGGCTGCCGTCGGCCTTGCTCGCCTCGCCTACACGCCTTTGTTGCCAGCCGTCATCCATCAGGGCTGGTTCCACAGTTCGCAAGCGGTTTATCTGGGTGCAGCCAACCTGCTCGGCTATTTATTGGGTGCATTGCTGGCAGTGCGCTTATCCGAGCGTTTTGACACGCGCAAACTATTGGGCCTGTCCTTTGTCGCCATTGCACTGAGTTTCGTACTGTGTGCGTTGCCAGCTGCGTTTAGCTGGTTTTTCGCCTGGCGTTTCATCTCGGGACTGGCCGGTGGCTTGTTGATGGTAGTCGGCCCCTCGGTCGCATTGACGGCCATACCACCGGAGCGCAGGGGTGCCGTCGCTTCCTTTGTTTTCACCGGCATCGGCATGGGCGCAATACTGTCCGCCAGCCTG
>JBEBUE010000219.1:0-5677 GCA_040393485.1 Herminiimonas sp. | reverse complement strand
ATTTCACCGAGTACAGGCAAATGCAGGTGTGCAGTGTGGCTGGTCAGGAACGGGTAGCCGAGCAGGAAGGCACCGAGGCCAGTGAAGCAGGCAGTGACCAGGCCGAACGATAGCCAGCGTAGTGGTCGCAGGTGCAAATGGGTTTCTACCCACGTAGTGCCAGCCAGCATGTATTGGACGATGATGGCGACGGCAAAGATCAGTCCTGCGACGAAACCGCCACCCGGCAGGTTATGTCCGCGCATGAAAAAGTACACCACGATCATCGCCATGAAAGGCAGCAGGAAGCGCAAGTAAACGCCGGGCACCATCAAGTAGCCGACCTCAACCTGTTCGGCCGGTGTTTGTCGTGCTGCCAGGTCAATATTACTGATTTGTTGTTCCGGCGGTGCCATGCTTTCCGGTGCCGGACGGAAGCGACGCAGCAGGGCATAGACCGTGAGCGCCACGATGGCGAGCACGGTGATCTCTCCCATGGTGTCAAAGCCGCGGAAGTCGACCAGCAAGACGTTCACCACGTTCGAGCCACCACCTTCGGACAAGGCGCGCAGCAGGAAGAAGTCGCCGATGCTGGACGGTTGCGGATGCGTCAGTACCGCATAGCTGACCGCTGCGATGCTGACGCCGCCAATGATCGCCAGGATCAAATCGCGGGAGCGACGCAGCCAGACCGTACGCGGGATTTGCATATTCAATTCGCGTGGTACCAGGCGACGTGGCAGCCAGCGCAGGCCGAGCAGGATCAGGACGGCGGTAACGGTTTCCACCATCATTTGCGTCAATGCCAGGTCAGGAGCCGACAGCCACAGGAAAGTCATGCTGACGACCACGCCGGTGCCGCCGACCAGGATCAAGGCTGCCAGTCGGTGATATTTCGCCTGCCACGCACCGGCGAGTGCGCAGACACAACCGATTACCCACATCAGGGCAAACAGCGGATCGACATTTGCAAAGGACGCGGCATTCAGCACCGGCAATGGTCGCACCATCAGCAAAGGTACGCCTATCATCGCGACCATCATCAGGAATAATTGCGGTTGCAAACGACGCGTACCCAGCCATTTCACCAGCAATGCAGCACTGGCCGAGATGCGCAACATCGTTGATTCATATGCTTGCGCGCCGCTCAGGCGATGCAGGATAGGCACGCTGTCACGCGACGCGAGGTAGAAGTAGCGGCGCAGGATGATGTAGAACAGAATGCCGCCAGCCAGTGCGATGAAGCTCATCAGCAGTGGCAGGTTGAAGCCATGCCACATGCCGAGATCGTACTCTGGTGTCTGTATGCCCAGTACCGAAACCACGGCAGTGCCGAGGAAAGGTTTGACGCTAAGTCCAGGAACGATACCGACGATCAGGCACAGCAAAACCAGAAATTCGACCGGGAAACGCATCCAGCGCGGTGGTTCGTGCGGTGTTTTTGGCAGATCCTTGGGTAGTTGACCGAAGAAAACACTGATGAAACGCAATGAGTAAGCGACGCTGAAAATACCCATCGCCACCGCGGCATACGACATCCACCAGTTTTCGGTGCCGCCTACATGCAGGGTTTCGGCGAAGAACATTTCCTTGGATAGGAAGCCGTTGAGCAAAGGTACACCCGCCATCGAAGCGCTGGCCACGATAGCCAGCGTCGCCGTGATCGGGATCGCATGGCGCAGGCCGCGCAGTACGCGCATGTCGCGAGTACCTGTTTCGTGGTCGATGATGCCTGCAGCCATGAAGAGCGAGGCTTTGAAAATGGCGTGATTCAGTGTGTGGAAAATGGCTGCGACCACACCCAGCGGTGAGCCGATGCCGAGCAATACGGTGATCAGGCCCAGATGGCTGATGGTGGAGTAGGCGAGCAAACCTTTCAGGTCATGCTGGAAAATCGCAACGAAGGAACCAATCAGCAAGGTACATACGCCCGCGCCCGCGATCAGCCAGGTCCACTCTTCGGTGCCGGACAGGGCAGGCCAGAAGCGGATCAGCAGGAACACACCGGCCTTCACCATGGTGGCCGAGTGCAGATAGGATGAAACCGGGGTTGGCGCCGCCATCGCATGTGGCAGCCAGAAATGGAAGGGGAATTGCGCACTCTTGGTCAGTGCGCCCAGCGCGACCAGGACCAATGCGGCTACGTACCAATGATGCGCGCGGATTTTATCGCCCGCAGCCAGTACTGTATCCATATCGTAGCTGCCGACGATATGGCCGAGGATCAGCACGCCGCACAACAGGCACAGGCCACCGGCGGCCGTTACAGTAAACGCCATACGCGCGCCGCGACGAGCGTCGATACGATGGTGCCAATAACCGATGAGTAAAAATGAGGTGAGGCTGGTCAGCTCCCAGAATACGACCAGCTGGATCAGATTGCCTGATAGTACGACGCCCAGCATCGAGCCCATGAAGGCGAGCAGGAAGGCGAAGAAACGCGGTACCGGATCTTCCGGTGACATGTAATAACGTGCATACAGAACGACCAGCAAACCGACGCCCAGCACCAGCATGACAAACAACCACGCCAGTCCATCCATCCTGAGTACAAAATCCACGCCCTGCATAGGCAGCCACGCCACCTGGTAACGCACGATTTCACCGGCGCCGACTTCTTGATAGAGGAATGCAGAGACCAACAGGCCATACAGGGCGACGCCGCCAGCCAGCAAGGATTCGCGGTTGCGCGCATTTGCAGGCATACAGGCGGCGATTACGCAGCCTATGAAGGGAACGATGACGAGGGAGAGTAACAGGTAGGATTCTGGAATAAGTCTATACATGCGCAGGAAAACAATCAGGAGAAATGGCGAGTCGGGTTACATCAGCGACCGTCGACCGGATGAGTTCAGGATGTGTATGTCATAGAGGTGTATTCCTTTAGTTTGATAATAAATCAGTGTCTCAATCTGCACCTTGCTGCCGGTGGCAGACCGAAGCCGCTCAGTCCGTCATTTCGCCGCGCAGGCTGACATCTCAACCTGGTGCAAGAGCGAGCGGCACGGGACATCAAGCGGAAATTGAAACTTTCATTTTCAGCCTGCACCTTGCCGCGAGATCTATATAGAAGACGGACTTATCAAAATTTAATGCGCAAGAAAGGCATCACGTACTTGCTGCTTTAGCAAAATTCCTGCCTGCTATTGCAGCGCACACCGCCGGCTTAGCCTCGCACGCCTGGAGCGGGCAAGTGCAGCTTGTATTTCTTCCTTGAACATCCTGAACGTATCTGGATACACATGGCGTTGTACCGACGGATGGTCGCCATTGGCCCATCTGGTACTGACCGGAGGTCAGCATGTCTAAACGTGCGCGCGCATGTTGCGCACTGCTTATAAAATCCTGTTGCCGATTTTTTCAGCCCGTCAATAATAACAGACTTGTTTTGTATGCTCGCCCGCAACTTTTTAAAATTGATGCGAGCGCCTTATTTTGCGCCGTGCGGCGGGGAGTTAGGACGGAAAATATTTTTCAAGGGCGCAGGATTGTTGTGCATAAGGCAGCGCTGCTCGCGAAAATGACAATTCATGTATGCTGTACGGCATGGAATACTTCTGTTGCAGAAACATTCCATGCGCGGACTGAGTCATTTACAGCAGCAAAGGTCCCAGCGTACCGATGACGATCGTCACCAACCCGAGTATCAAGTTGATTCCCACCAGTTTGCGGATAGTTGCCATCGCGGCGCCGCCAGCTTTCCATTCCTGCGCTGAAACGGCACGTAGCAGGCGTCGGTACGGTGCGAAAAAGATGTGCGCAAAGATCAGCATCATGATGATGCCGATCACGGCCATCAAAGTGACGTAAAGCGGCGGTTTGCCCATTTGAGCCATCAGATACAAGCCGCTACCGAGTATCAGGATGACTGCGACCCAGACCCAAGCGAAGAACTTAGTGAACACGCCTGCCAGCAAAGTCAGGCGCTGCGGTGGTTCCAGTACGACAGCGGCCGTCGGACGCAGAGCATTGTGAGCAAAGAACATGCCGCCGATCCAGACGGTGAAGCCGAGGATGTGTAGGAATTTCGCAATGATCATATGGCTCTCTCTGAAGAAATGGCTAGGAGGCCATAGGGTAGCCGAAGGTGTGCAGATTACAAAGAAAATTGAATGCGGCGTGCCGCTTTACGGCGCGAAGGCAGCGCCCCGGCAGGTGCGGGCTGCATGCGGATTATGTGGAGAAATGAATGTTTGTCTGGTTTGAAAAATTGTTGCACCCGTATCAGGAAGAATTACCTGCGACGCCGCCCACCGGTTTCGTCGCATTTATCTGGTCTTGTACCAAAGGCGCGCGCCGTTACATCGCTGCGATGACCTTGTTGACGGCTGCTATCGGTGTGTTCGAAGCATTATTGTTTGCGATGATGGGTCGTATCGTCGATTGGCTGAGCAAGGTACAGCCGGCATTGCTGTGGACGCAGGAGCGTCAGAGCCTGTTGCTGCTGGCTGGCGTACTGGTCCTCAGCGTGGTGCTGGTCGCATTGCAGACGCTGTTCAAACATCAGGCTTTGGCAGGTAACTTCCCGATGCAGCTGCGTTGGAATTTCCATCGCCTAATGCTGAACCAGAGCATGGGTTTTTACCAGGACGAGTTCGCCGGGCGTGTCGCGGCCAAGGTGATGCAGACCGCACTTGCAGTGCGCGACGTCTGCATGATCATGGGCGACATCCTGGTATTTGTGCTGATCTACTTCGTGACGCTGGTCGGCGTGGTCGGGACGTTTGACTTGTGGATGCTGGCACCGTTCCTGAGCTGGGCGGTGTTGTATGGGTTTGCCTTGCGTTATTTTGTGCCACGCCTGAGCAAGGTCTCGCGCCGCCAGGCGGACGCACGCTCGCTGATGACCGGACGTATCACCGATGCTTATACCAACATCAGCACCGTAAAACTGTTTTCGCACGCCGGACGCGAAGCCAGCTATGCCCGTAATGCGATGGAAGAATTCCTGGTCGCCGTGCATAACCAAATGCGCCTGGTCAGCGGCTTCGAAGTCGTCAACCATGCGTTGAGCATGTTGCTGATCTTAAGCACCGCCGGTGTCGCCTTGTGGTTGTGGACGCAAGACCTGGTGGGGATCGGAGCCGTTGCTGCCGCGACGGCGATGGCTTTGCGCCTGAATGGGATTTCGCATTGGGTCATGTGGGAAATGGCCAGCCTGTTTGAACAAGTCGGTACCGTACAGGACGGCATCAATACCTTGTCGCGTACACATGCAGTGGTGGATGCATCCGATGCATTGCCTTTGCAGGTTGATAAAGGCGAGCTGGTATTTGAAGACGTTGGCTTTGCTTATGGTGGCACGCGTCCTGTTATTGAAAAACTGGAGCTGACGATACGCCCGGGCGAGAAGGTGGGGCTGGTCGGTCGCTCTGGAGCAGGCAAGTCGACTATCGTTAATCTGTTGCTGCGGTTTTATGATATTGAGCACGGACGCATACTGATCGATGGTCAGGATATTGCCCACGTCACTCAAACCAGCTTGCGCGCGCAAGTGGGTATGGTGACGCAGGATACTTCCTTGCTGCATCGTTCGGTACGCGACAACATCCTGTATGGCCGGCCGGATGCCAGCGATGAGCAAATGATCGCGGCTGCCAAGCGAGCGGAAGCGCATGACTTCATCCTGACGCTGAGCGATGCCAAGGGCCGCACCGGCTACGATGCACATGTCGGTGAACGTGGCGTGAAATTATCG
>JBEBUE010000218.1:0-5679 GCA_040393485.1 Herminiimonas sp. | reverse complement strand
TCGGTGTATGCATCATGCGGAAATTTCGCACAGGCCGAGCAATTGCGCGATGCATTGGTCAAGATGGATGGCGGCAGCCTGGAAGCAGAACGCGCAGGCAGGCGCCTGGCGCAATGGAAGGCTTTCTATCTTAAGCAAGGGCAGCAAGAGCAGGATGTTGCAGTAAAAAGCCAGCCAGCTGAAGGCATGATGAAGACGGCATGGTCGCAATCCACCTCGAATGAGCGTCCACAGCAACTGGCACAGGCGTTCAACATGCCGTCCCGACCACCACCGCGACCTGCCTCGGCTGCTGACGCGACTGATAGTAGTCCTGACGCCGCTGCCACTGGTTCAGCGGAAGCAGGAGCGGCTGCAGTAGCCGCATCCACTGACGTACGTGCAGCAGCGGGTACAACGAGTGGCCCGCGCATGCTGTTGATCGATGTGGTTCTCTTATCCACACAGGAATTGATCACGACATCCAAAGGCGTCAACTTATTGAGCGCACTGACTCTGCAACTGGGTTCGACGACCAACAACGCATCTGCGTATTCACGTGTCATCACTTCGAACAGCACGAACGGCGCTACGCCCAATGTCAGTACCGCCATCACACGCGCGGTCAGCATACCGGCGCTGACTTACTCGCTAAATATCGCCAATGCAAACAGCTCGGTCAACGAAGTGCTGGCTCGTCCTACGCTGGCTGCAATCGAAGGCTTACCGTCGGAGTTCTTCTCTGGCACCAATCTGAGTGCGGGGGTGGTCTCGACCAGCTTCAACGGTGGTACCACCATCGTGCCACTGGATAAACGTTTCGGTATCAAGCTGGCCATTACTCCGGTATTTTTGCCGCAGGGACGCGTGCAAATGAAGGTTGAAGCGCAACGCACCGCCCTGAATGCCAGCTCAGATAATCCGCGCGTGGCCTACCAAATCGAGATCGGTGAAATTACTGCAAATGCCAATGTGGTGATGAATATGGGCGATACCCTGATCCTCAGTGGTTTGAGCGAAAAGTCGAGTTCCAATACCCGCGATGGCGTGCCCGGACTGCAGGATGTACCGGGTTTGCAGTATCTGTTCTCGAATAAGAAAACCAATGATTTAATGCGTTCGGCACTCATCCTGGTCACACCAAGATCACCGGTACAAGTCTCGGAGTCGCCACAAGAGGCGAGTGATTCGATGGCAAACCGCATGAAGGCTTTGCGTGAGAGATTTGGTTTTTCCAACAACAGCGCAAGTAACATCGAAGCCGTCATGAATCAGCTGCAGGTGAATGACTACTTCCGCGAATTTCGTCAGGGAGATGTATCGATAGAGCGTTGGGATCGTATGCGCAGCACGGGGGACCGGCTGCGTGAGGCCTTGGGATTCCTCTATTACTAATGCGCGGTGTTGCTGAGAGGGAAAATTGTAGATTAATACATAGATGGGCTGGGGCGGTCTGGTGCCGCCTGGGCCCTTAGATGACAGGTAAGGCACTCCTGTGCCTTACAACTGATGTTGGCGTTGCGACCTTGTTAAGGATTCACGTACAAGGAAATCGCTGTGACGCCAATTACGAATATCGTAACGATGATTCTCCACTTGGTATTCATATCTTCTCCACAGGCATCATGGCGTGCCTCTTCGCCTTCAATAATTGAACCCGCAGTATACATGAGCTCCCGGCCTGAGCGGATTTTCATCGCGTAGCGCTACACAGATGCCGAAGCATTGTCCATCTGATATCTGCTCGAATCCGGGCGTATTTGCCACTGCCATGCGCGATTTTCATCATATGGATATCGTAAAACATTCGTTGGTTTTTTCTTTGTAATTCGTAAGATGAGACATCCGGCACACGTCATCAGATGCGCAGCCGCATGTTGTTCAATACCGAAAGGAAAAAATGGCGACGCATGACCTGGCTCTTCTTCCGCGCATAGCACCTTCAGCAGACCGCAAAATCTTCCGCCGACGCGCCATCCTCAACCTGGGCAGTGACCACTACTCGCACGCCAGGACGATAGACATTTCACAGCATGACATGAGCATCATGGTGGAGTCGCCCTTATCGGTAGGGCATAGTGCCAGCCTTGCTTTCAACATCACGGTCGATCAGCGGACATTGCCACTCGAGTTCAAGGGGCGGGTCAGTTATTGCGTGCTGGCAGGGACTGAAGGATTCAGGGTCGGGTTTGAACTGGCAGCAGCGCGTGGTGATGAATCACATAAACGGCGCATCGCGCAGATCATGCAGACTTTGTCTTGCTGATGCTGCCGGCTCCTTGCATACATTGATACCGGAACTGGCGTTTGCTTATAATTAGTTGTCTTCGCAAGGAGCCAGCTATCTAAGCAGTAGTGCTGATATCACCCACATCACATGGAGCAGGCATGAAATCGACAGAAACGAAATCACCATCTCATTACGAAACATATAAAGGCTGGAGCGTTGCCGTTCAGGTTTCCGCACATATGTCGCGCATCGATACTGAACGCAAAGAGGGCGCATACATTCCACGCATCATCGTCACCGAGCATATCGGTACTGACTTCAAGGACAAGGAAGTACCAGATGGCCACTCCTATCCAACGCCGGAAGAATGCATCGCCCAAGGCATACTGACTGCGCGTGAATATATCGATCGTAAAACAGAGAAGCTCGCGGCGTAATCGCTATTGATAGTGATCCGATATAAAAATCGCAAATGATCGACCGTAGTGGTCTTATGTCACTCGGATGATTATTTGCGGAACGGATCAACAGCTGTAAAACTATCCGGAGAAAACATGAAGCAGTATGTTCATGTTTTTAATGGAAGAAATTCTGATTCCAGAAACACGAAAGGGTCTAGATTTTCATCTAGACCCTTGTGAATTCGTGGTAGGCCGTGCGGGATTCGAACCTGCGACCAACGGATTAAAAGTCCGCTGCTCTACCAGCTGAGCTAACGACCCGAAAGACAGCTATTATAGGAACGTTTATTACCCCTGTCAATCACATCTAAGCTTTTTATCTAAGGTTTTTTCTATCCCGTGATTTAGCCCGGGCATAGCTTGCATTTTTCCCTGTATTTTCCTCTGTCTGTCGCTACATGATGCCGGCCTTGTACTAGTGGCATAGGCTTGCTGCGGACAAAAAAATCGCCCGACTGGCGGGCGAGGGGGCAAACGTTAAAACATATTGACGGGCGATGACTGCTGGCCCTAGATATGTGTGCTGATTATTTAAAGTTCGCCAGGCGCTCTTTGGCTGTTTGTGCAGCTGGAGCATTGGGGAATTTTGCGACCAGGGATTCCAAAGTCTTCTTGGCTGCCGGACGGTCTTTCAGTTCCACTTGCGAGCTGGCGATGTTGAGCAATGCGTCCGCAGCTTTTGGATTGTCCGGATATTTTTTCAACAGTGCCTGCTGCGCAGCGATTGCATTCTTATAGTCACGTTGCGCGTAGTAAGCATTGCCTATCCAGTACTGCGCCGAAGGTGCATAAGCAGAATCGGGATAGCGCTGGATGAAGTCTGCGAATGAACTGCCTGACTTTTTGTAGTCGCCAGCCTTGAACAAGGCGAGGGCGTTGTCGTACGCAGTTTGTTCCGATTGCCCGACCATTGCATCCTTGCCGTCAACTGCAACGACTTGCGGCTCCAGCTTGCGCAGGCGATTGTCGAGATCGACGTAGAAGTCTTTTTGTCTTTGCTGCAGGTTCTGCACTTCATTCGACAAGACTTCGATCTGACCGTTGAGACGGGAGATTTCCTGCTTCAATGCGTCGTTCTGGTTGGAGAGCGTAAGTACGGCGGATGTTTCCGCTTTACTTTGCTGGACGCCGTCGACTTTGGCACGCAAGTCGATGATCGCTTTGCGGGCCTCATCGTCGCCGAACAGCGCAGCATGCGCTGACAGCGACGCACAAGAAAATGCGGCCATCAAGGCCGCAATAAGAGTCTTTTTAATCATAGACTAAGCAAGATTAATAAACGATGTCGGCACGGCGGTTTTCTGCCCATGCTGCTTCGTCGCTACCCAGTGCTTTTGGTTTTTCTTTGCCCAGGGAGACAGCTTCCATTTGCGATTCTGGTACGCCTAACAGGGACAAGGATTTACGTACTGCTTCTGCACGTTTTTGACCGAGTGCCAGGTTGTACTCTGCGCCGCCGCGATCATCGGTATTACCCTGGATGATGATCTTGCGACCTTGGTTGCTCTTCAGGTATTTAGCGTGGTTTTCAACGACTTGCTGGAATTCCGGTTTGACGATGTAGCTGTCGAAGTCAAAGTAGATGCTGCGTTTTGCCAGTACACCTTGTGGGTCGTTCAGTGGGTCGCTGGATGCATTGACGGTGCCAACCGAGCGTGGGTCAGCGCTTGCGCTTGAGCCAGTACGATCTTCTACTGGTGCTTTGTCGTCCAGTTTGGTCGACGAGCAAGCTGCCATCAGCAGTGCACTTGATAAGATAAAAACGGATGTTAAGGCGCGCATGTTATTCCCCTGTTTGTGTAAGTTAAGTGTTGGGTGTTAAAAATCGATATGGTCTGCATTATTTCATAAACGGGCCCCAAGTGGGCTCACGTATATCGCCTGCCTGCGTTGTCAGGCGTTGTTTTACCTGACCATCAACCGAAACCACTGCCAGCGTACCGCGACGGCCTGATTCGGTTGCATACATCAAATACTTACCGTTCGGCGAAAAACTCGGTGATTCGTCTTTGACGGTATCCGACAAGCGTTGTTCCTGACCATTGGTCAAATCCAGCAGAAATAGTTGGAATTTGCCTTCGCGACGCGAAATATAGGCCAAATACTTACCATCTGGCGAAATGCGCGGGCTGATGTTGTAGCTGCCGCTGAAGGTCACGCGACGGGCTTCGCCGCCATTGGCGCTCATTTTGTAGATTTGCGGGCCGCCGCTACGGTCGCTGGTGAAGTAGATGCTTTGGCCGTCAGCCGAGAATTGTGGTTCGGTGTCAATGCCATTGGAATTGCTCAGGCGGCGCAGGCCGGTGCCGTCGGCGTTGACGACAAAGACCTGGGTCAGGCCATCACGTGACAGTGCGACTGCGAGGCGATTGCCGTCCGGTGCCCACGATGGTGCAGAGTTACTGCCTTTGAAGTTGGCGGCGACGGTGCGTTTGCGGCTCACCAAGTCCTGGATGTAGACGACAGGCTTTTTGTTTTCAAACGAAACATAGGCAACTTTGGTGCCGTCTGGTGACCACGACGGCGAGATGATAGGTTCGTTCGAGCGCAGTGCGACCTGGGTACCTTCACCGTCGGAGTCAGCGATTTCGAGACGGAATTCCTTGCCGGACTTGGTGACATAGGCGATGCGGGTCGCGAAAGCACCTTTGATGCCGGTCAGCTTTTCATAGACATCGTCCGCTACCTTGTGCGCCGACACGCGCAGGAATTGTGGCTGGGAAGCCAAGGCCAGCGAGGAGAGTTGTGTGCCCTTGACGGTATCGAACAAGCGGTAACGCACTTCAAAACGGCCATCCGCCAGGCGCGAAACGCTGCCGACTACGATGGCATCTGCACCGCGGGATTTCCAGTCGGCAAGGTTGAGCTGCGAGTTTTCGGTCAGCACGCCGCCGGTATCGATGATTTTGAAGAAGCCGCTGCGTTGCAGGTCAGCCTTGACGATGGCGCTGATTTGCTGCGGAGCAAGCGTTTCGTCGCCGAAGGCTGCAATCGCAACCGGGATTTGGT
>JBEBUE010000217.1:0-5691 GCA_040393485.1 Herminiimonas sp. | reverse complement strand
TGTACCGCGTGCGGCATTGCCGCTGGGTGAATCCCTGCAAGACACCGTTGAGCGTGTCCGGGTGGTGTGGGAGGAAACGATTGCGCCGGTACTGAAGCAGGGCAAGGATGTGATTATTTCTTCGCATGGCAATAGCCAGCGTGCGCTGGTCAAGTTGCTGGAGAATATGCCGGACGAAGAAGTTGCGCGCTTCGACGTGCCCAACAGCGTACCGCTGGTCTATAAACTGGATACCGATTTGCGTGTGCTGGATAGAAAATCGATGACGGACATTCCGCATCCGGGCGCATCCGCGATACTGTAGTTGAAAATAAAAAGCCGGCATCAGCCGGCTTTTTATTTGCCCGGAATTTCGTTGTTCATCAGGTGCGCATGAAGTTGATATTGCTGCCGAACGCAGCAGTCGTCGGAAATAACTGAACCAGTTGCTTATCACTCAGATAGAGATGACGTTCCGCGATCTGGGCCAGTACCGTACGGAAGTCGGTGGTTACAGGAAGGTCGCGACCTTCGTGCAAGGCGCTACCCGATAATCCCTGCCAGTCGCCGTATACCTTGCCACCCGCTATATCACCGCCCAGCAACCACATCACATTGCCGTGCCCGTGATCGGTACCGCCAATGCCGTTTTGCCTGGCGGTACGCCCAAACTCTGACATCACGACGATGCTGGTGTCCTGGAATACCGGACCCAACTGTTGCGCCAGGGTTGCGAGTCCCTGTCCCAGCGGTGCCAGTCGATTCGCCAGTTGTCCGCTGCCGTTACCCTGGTTCGCATGGGTATCCCAGCCGCCGAGTGCGACAAAGGCCAGTTGTATATTGATATCGCTACGCATCAGTTTGGCCAGGCGTGCGGCATCCCTGGGGAAACCGTTCGGTAAGGGAGCGCCGTTGTTGGCCATTTGCATTTCCTGCTCCAGGGATGCATTCATGACTTCCTTATGCGCCTCCTTGGCATCCTGATAGGTGCGGCCAAATCGTTCATTGTTTTGGTAAAGCTGGTCGAAGGCGTTGCCGACTTGTGGCTTGTCCAGCAGGTTCGCTTTGCCGCTGGCGTCGCCGGCTGGCAGGTTGGTTGCCGATGCGCGACCAGCAAGTATGCGCGGCATCAATGGTCCTATGCTGATGGCGCGGGTCGGTGAGGCCGGGCCGGGCAGTACCGTCAACAAACGATTAAGCCAGCCGTCCTGCGTCGATTTTTTGCCGGGCGTGCCGGACTCCATATAGTCCTGCGCGTCGAAATGGGAGCGGGTCGGGTCGGAGGAACCGCTGGCATGTACGAAGGCCAGTTTCTTTTCGTCCCATAATGTTTGCAAAGGTGCGAGTGCCGGATGCAGGCCGAAGTAGCCATCGAGGTCCAGTACCCCATTCTGCTGCCCCGGTGCAGCCAATCCTATGGTCGGGCGCAGGTTGGCGTATTCAGGATCACCATAAGGTGCAACCACATTCAAGCCATCGACCGCACCGCGCAGCATGATGACGATGAGTTTGCGCTTGCTGGGATTTTGCGTATTGCCTACCGCCGCCCAGGCCGAACTACCGACCGGGATCAGCAGTCCGGTAGCGGTCATCATATGTAAGAAGTTCCTGCGTTGCATAGCTGGCCTCGTGGTTAATCAGGGCTGGTCATTAATCTGGAATTACTGCTGCATGAAATCCGGGCTGCCCAGCACCATCGCACTGCGTAATCCGGCCGGACTGTTTTCTATCGTGCTGCGCGTGCTTGCAGAGATGGCGGGGCCTAGTGTGTACAAGAGCGTACCGGTATCCAGTACTGTCGGTGCTGCTGCATTGCGTGCGCCGCCCATTGCATCGTCGTCAGTTTTATTCAGCGGCAGGCGACCGGAAGCCAGTGCATTGGCAAAGGTAATCCGGCGAGTCAGTGCATCAGGATTGAGCCATGCGCTCTGGGTGTTTTTATAACCGTCAGGTGTCTGGCAACCATACAGCGGCATGCCTAACTGATTCAATGCATTCATGAAGGGGCGTACGTTGGTGAATTGCACATTCCCGGCGCGCGCCGCTGAGACGATGAATTGATAGGGTGTCTTGAACTTGCTGCCGCTGCCGGCTTGCGCCATGAATTCACGGCTGTTGAAAAGTGCACGCAATACTTCGCGGATATTGCCACCGCTTTCCAGATAACGCCGTGACAGGCGCTCCACCAGCGCTGCCGATGGTTGGTCCTGCACGAAGTATTGTGCCAGTTGATAGCTGAGATGACGTGCGGTGGCCGGATGCATGGCGAGGATATCGAGTGCGGCTTCTCCTTCTGCCTGACCTTGCGCTGCGATGCTGCGGCCCAGCCATTGCTTGTCACCGTTGTCATGTTTTTTCGGGTCGAAGAAGAAGGCCCGGTTGCGGCTGGCCAGTTCGCGTTGATTGAAAGTCCAGCCGGTGAAGATGCGGGCGAGTTCGGTCACATCATGTTGGCTATAGCCGCCATCAACCCCCAGCGTGTGTAATTCCATCAGTTCACGCGCGTAATTTTCATTCAGGCCAACGGGTTTGCCTGCTGCGGGATTTTTGCCACGTGCCGCTATAGAGTCTGAAGTTGATAGCCAGTTATCCAGATAGAACAACATGGCAGGGTGTTTGGCGGTGGCACCGAGCAAATCGCGGAAAGAACCCAGCACATACGGGCGGATCGCATCACGTTCGTAACTGGCGACCAGCGCCTTGTCTATGCCTTTTCCGGAAAATACATTGAAATGGTTGAACCAGAAATCGACCATGACTTCTTCCAGCTGGCGCGGACTATCGATTGCGCGTGCCAGCCTGGCTTCTGCGCTTTGTTCAGTCAGGCGCGTGACGAACTGTCGTTGCTGCTGTTTGGCGCCTTCTTCATCTTTATTCTGTTGCGCTTCCTTGCGCAATGAGAGGAATGCGGCGAGTACTTCGCCGGTCGGCTGATTCACTGTCTCCAGCGCCGCGAGTCGATTGCTTAGCTCGGCTGGCAAGGGGATGCGTTCGGGATGTAGTTGCTGTTCTATATAGTTGTCTATACCTATCTGCTTTACGCGTTCCAGGTCGCCCGGCTTCGGTCCATATCCGAGGCGATTTAAAATCAGCAAGGCTTGCTGATCCTGGGTTACGGGTGCCGCCTGCGTTTGCAGTGCGCAGAACGAAATAAGTAACAGGGCGGCGTTATGTAATGCGTGGCGGATACGGGAATGCACGTTCATGCCTCCGGGCAAGATGCAAGGGACAAGCTTGCCAGCTATACATCCCATGCCGCGATGAAATATTTGTCATCGCTGTCAGCTATCAAAATGAAAAGGCCTATACAGGCCTTTTCATTATGTACTCAAGATAGACGATTATTTTCCGATCTGCTTGCTGACACCATTTTCTTGCTGGTTCAGGGTTTTTTGTTCCAGCTTGGTGATGTGGCCGCCGTTCTGGCTCGCCATGGATTTCTCTTCTTTACGTATTTGATGATCTTCCTTGTGCAGTTTTTTCGCTTCCGCCTTGGACATCTTTCCCTCTTTCACTTCCTGATGTATCCGTTTGTCCTGATTTTCCAGGCGGTGGTTCACTTCGGCGCGACGTGGATGTTCTTTTTGAAACTCGGTCGCAGCAAATGACTGTGCGCTAACGGCAGCCAGCATGCCGACTACACCGATCAGGGAGAGAGTTTTACGCATTGTGTTCGACATGATTGTTCCTCAAGTGTTGTTTATAAAGTCCGGTGAGCAGTAGGGGATTCTACGTAGCTACCCTGACATCAACGCGCCGAAAAAATCGTGGCTGACAAGGAAAACAACTGAAGTGTAAGCAAGTGTTTCTGCGCGTTTGCAGCACATGCGACTGATTGCGAGACATCTGAAGAGAACTTGCACTTCACATTTCATTTAGTGATCTGTCATCAACGTGAAACATTTAAATTTTATTCTCCACCTCGCTGTTGGATTGCGACATCAGGGAGTTGTTTAGCAATTGAATCGCACGTCGTTGCGATAGCAGCGCATCGTTTCGCCAGCTCTGTTAAGAGCGGCTTCTTTTTTCATCAGGGGAAATCAATGCAGTCAAAATTACTCAGCGTCGCTATCAGCGCCGCTGTCGGATCATTGTTGCTGGCCGGTCACGCGTCGGCTCAGAGCAACGTGACTATTTACGGTATTGCAGATGCTGGTCTTGAAGTCATCAATAATGCAACCACCGCGGGTAACTCCAATGTGTCCCGTATCAGCTCCGGCAATTTGTCGGGTTCGCGTATCGGCTTCCGTGGCACGGAAGACCTGGGCGGTGGTTTGAAAGCCGTATTCGTGCTGGAAAGCGGTGTCGCCTACGATACCGGTGCATATCTGCAAAGTAATCGCGCGTTTGGTCGCCAGGCATTTGTCGGCTTGCAAGGTTCGTGGGGTAGTTTGTTGCTGGGTCGCCAGAACAGCCTGATGCTGGAATGGATGAGCAAATACAACACCATGGATAACGCGACATGGTCGTCCAAAGTGCATGACGGTTCCTTCTCGGATCGTATGGATAACTCGGTCAAGTACGTGGGTAAATTCGGTGCATTCGATGTATCCACCTACTACAGCGCCGGCTTTGACACAGTTAAGGCAGGTGCCGCGGTGCCAACGGCAGGTGAAGTGGCTGGTCACAGCAAAGTCGGACGTCAAATGGGCGGCGGCGTGCAATACAACGGTGGTGATGTTCGCCTTGCCGTTGTGTATGACCAAAAAAATGGCACCTCGGTTGCAACCGAAAACAATAAAGACAAGCATTTGACTTTTGGTGGTCGCTATAAGTTTGGTTCGGCTGAAGTGCTGGGTGGTTACCTGCAGCGCAAACAAGAAGTCGTCGGTGCTGCCGAAGTTCGCACCAATATGTCGTGGATCGGCATGAGCTATCAAGTGTCGGATGCATTGCAACTGAGTGGTTCGTACTACAAAACCGACGTCAAAAATTCCAATAAGGATCCTTCGTCCATCATCACCATGGTCAAGTATTCCTTGTCCAAGCGTACCGATTTGTACCTGATCAATTCCTACGCAATGAACAAGAATGGCTCCAACCTCGGTGTGAACGGTTTTGGCAGCGACATCGTCGCTGGCAAAAACCAGTTCGGTACGATGGCCGGCATACGCCACACATTCTGACGCAGCAATGACAGAGCATTTAGTCAAAAAGATGAAAGGCACATCGATCACGATCAATGGCCTGACCCATCGCTTTGCGCAAAACCCGGTGCTTGATCGGATCGATATACATCTCGAACCCGGCCAGGTACTGGCTTTACTTGGGCCATCCGGTTGCGGCAAGACGACATTGCTGAAATTGCTGGCGGGTTTGTTGCCGGTCGCACCTGGTCATGGACGTATCTCTTTTGGCAACAAACTGGTGGCTGGTGACGGTCACTTTTCGCCACCAGAAGCACGTGGGCTGGGGATGGTATTTCAGGATTACGCGTTGTGGCCGCATATGAGCGTCGGCAAAAACGTTGCTTTCGCTCTTGAAATGCGAGGCATGCCGAAGAAGGAGCGAGATCCGCGCGTAGCGCGTGCACTGGAAATCGTCGGCCTCAAAAATCACGAAGACCGCAGCCCGTCGAGTTTGTCTGGCGGGCAGCAGCAACGCGTCGCGCTAGCGCGTGCCATCGTCGCTGAACCGCAGGTTTTGTTATTCGATGAGCCCTTGTCGAACCTGGATCGTGACCTGCGTGAAAGTCTGAACCCGGAAACCGGC
>JBEBUE010000216.1:0-5701 GCA_040393485.1 Herminiimonas sp. | reverse complement strand
ATACACCTGTCAACTTTCTTAAAGGAACAGATATGAGCCTGCAAGAGCAATTCGAGCAAGCATTAGCCGACTCCAAGACTTTACCGGAGCGTCCGGACAATCTGACGCTGCTGAAAATCTACGGTTTGTTCAAACAGGCCAGCAGCGGCGATGCAACTGGCGAACAGCCGGCGATGACAGACTTCGTAGCCCGTGCCAAATGGGATGCGTGGAACAATCTGAACGGCCTCTCGCAAGACGACGCCAAGCAGCAGTACATAGACCTGGTGAATGATCTGAAAGGCTGATCTGCCACCACAACAAAAAGCCCCGTCGTGACGGGGCTTTTTTATTTGGAACTAAGTAAATACTCAGGCAGCTTCGGCAAAATACTTCTTCATATTGCGCGCCACTTTTTCCTGCAGCGGACCGGCAAAAGCCTTGAACAGGAAATCCAGCGTGATATCGATTTGCGCTTCCTTCTCGCGCAAGGCCAGCGTACCAGCCACACCACTGCGCTTGAATGACAAGGTATCGCCATCCCATTGCGTGGTCATATCGAATTCTGCTGCCATCTTGTCTGCGACTTTCTGTGCCGCGTCTTTTGCCTGTTGCAGCGGGAGCTGGTGCTCCTGCGTAATACTGATATCTGCCATTGCTTACTTCTTCGCTTTCACTTCCGGGTTGAGTAGATTAGGTGGTTGCTGGCCGCTCATCGCCGCTGCCAGGTTAGCCGATGCGCAATCAGCCATCGCGCGGCGGGTTTTTTCCGAGCCGCTGCCGATGTGCGGTGTCAGGACCACATTCGACAAGGTCAGGAAGTCAGGATGCAAGGCTGGTTCGTTCTCGAATACATCGAGTCCGGCCGATGCGATGCGCTTCTCGCGCAAGGCCGCGATCAGCGCTACATCATCAACAATACCGCCACGTGCAATATTCACCAGTGTCGCGGTCGGCTTCATCAGCGCCAGTTCAGCTGCGCCTATGATGTGATGCGTTTGCGGTGAGTATGGCAGGACCAGGATCAGGTGATCGGCACTGCGCAGCAATTCTTCCTTGCTGACATAACGTGCGTTATTGGCATAGGCTTCCTGCTCTGGCGTCGCGCGCGAGCGGTTGTGATAAATCACATTCATATCAAAGCCCATCGAGCGGCGTGCAATTGCCTGCCCGATGCGGCCCATGCCGAGGATGCCCAGCGTCGCACCGTGGATATCGGCACCGAGGAAGCTGTCGAAACGCCAGTGCTTCCAGTGACCGGCACGCAGCCAGTGCTCGGATTCGCACACGCGTCGCGCGTTCGCCATCAACAGCGTCCACGCGTAATCAGCAGTGGTTTCGTTCAGTACATCCGGTGTATTCGTCACCATCACGCCTGCAGCGGTTGCTGCTGCCACATCGATATTGTTGTAACCGACGGCTACGTTACAGATGGCTTTTAATTGCGGATTGGCGGCAATGACTTCTGCCGTCATTTTTTCGCTGGCGGTGATCACGACCGCATCCTTGCCCTGCATTTTTTGCAGCAGCTCGGCAGGCGAAAAAATCTTGTCTTCCTGATTCGATTCCACTTCAAACTCTTGCTGCAAACGTTCGATCACATCGGGAAACGTTGCGCGTGCGACGAGTACCTTCGCCTTCATATGTTGATCTCCTCAGGTGAAAAAAATGAACGTCATCAAAACAAACAATGGAATCAGGATGGCGCACGACCATGCCATATAACCAAAGAACGAAGGCATCTTGATGCCGCGCTCCTCAGCAATCGCCTTGACCATCATATTCGGTGCATTACCGATATAGCTATTGGCACCCATGAAGACCGCACCGCTGGAAATCGCTGCCAGTGTTGCAGCCATGGTTGTCATCAACGTTTTGGCATCGCCACCTGCAGTATTGAAGAACACCAGATAAGTCGGTGCATTATCGAGGAAGGAAGACAGGATGCCGGTCGCCCAGAAATACATTGCATTGATAGGCTGGCCGTTACCATCAGTCACCGCACGCACAACGCTGGCAAACGCACCGGATTCACCGGCACGCAACATCGCAATGACCGGAATGATGGTGATGAAAATACCGGCGAACAGTTTGCCGACTTCCTGTATCGGCCCCCACGAAAATTCATTTCCTTCCCGCGCGCTCTTGGGCGTCAGCGCCAGCGACAGGAAAATCACGCCTATCAGTGCCACATCACGTATCAGGTTTTGCAGTTCCAGCGTATTGCCAAAGAAGACGTAAGCAATGCCTGGCTTCCAGAAACCACTCATTAACACCATCACCACAATCAGCGCCAGCAAAGCGAAATTGATTTTCCCGTCAAAACGGATCGCGGAATCCGGCGTCGGGTCCAGCTCCGGCGGTTTCACTTCTTCGCGCTTGTGATAGTAATGGCTATCCAGCAGATAAAAAATGATCAGCAATGCCACGCATATGAACAAAGTCGGTGCAAACAGGTGTTGCACCGTCCAGAAAAAATCGACGCCTTTCAGGAAGCCAAGAAACAGCGGTGGATCGCCCAGCGGCGTCAACGCACCACCCGCGTTCGCAACCAGGAAAATAAAGAAGACCACAATATGCGCCGCATGCTTGCGGTTGTCATTGGCACGGATCAATGGGCGGATCAGCAACATCGCCGCGCCGGTCGTCCCCATGAAGCTGGCCAGCACGGTGCCAATCGCCAGCAAACCCGTATTCAGCGCAGGTGAGCCGTGCAAATTGCCGCGCACGCATATGCCGCCCGCCACGACAAACAGCGAAGTGATCAGGATCAGGAAGGGGAAGAATTCAGCGACAAACGCGTGTACTGCGCCATGCACCGCAGTCGACGCGCCAAAGAAATAAGCGCAAGGCAACAGGAATGCGAGCGACCAGGCGGCAGTCAGCTTACCGAAATGGTGATGCCAGAAACCAGGTGTCAACAAAGGACACAGCGCAATCGAGAGCAATAAACCGGCAAACGGAATGCCCCACATGACAGACAGGCCGCCGCCATTTAATTCCGCCGCGCCGCACAGGGCTGGGCTCAGGGCTAGCAAGCCGACAAGAAGATTTGCACGCATGGGGACTCCGTATTAAGGGGATGCCATTTTAGCCCAGAAAATTTATGTCCAGTCAGCAATGCCCAGGCCGCCTGCGCCACATGCCGCGCTGAAAAAGCCGACCTGCGGCGGCAGCGTCATGCGCCAGGCGCATTTACTTATTCGGAATCGGTATAAGGGCTGTTTGTGGGAAACAGCGATTTGCCTTAAAATACAGGGCTTTCCGGCTGCAGTACGGGTGGTATTCGCGGTGACATTTGAAAATATCAAATGCCGCGCCCGTGACAGAGTGGCCGATGCTTAATCAAAATATTTACAGTTAGGACTGGTATGACCCACGTAGTGACCGATTCCTGCATTCTTTGCCGTTACACAGACTGCGTAGATGTGTGTCCGGTGGATTGCTTCCGCGAAGGCCCGAATTTCCTGTCTATCGACCCGGATGAGTGCATCGATTGCGCAGTATGCGTAGCCGAATGCCCTGTCAATGCCATCTATGCCGAAGAAGATGTCCCGGCCGACCAGCAGCACTTCATCAAGCTCAACGTTGAGCTGTCGCGTGAATGGCCGTCTATCACCAAAACCAAACCACCTATGGCTGAAGCCGAAGAGTGGAAAGACAAAACAGACAAGCTGCAGTATCTGGTACGCTAAGTCGCCGCTACTTAAGCAAAACATCCTCTGCAAAACGCCCTCTGGTTCGCCACAGGGCGTTTTTTCATTGTGTGGTCGAGCAGCAAAAATTATTGCCCTGGCAACAATATATTTACGCTTTGCATACGATATACGTTGTTAAACGTAGAATAGTTATCAATGGTGCATTGCAATATAATGGCTTTATCCCGACAATCAATTGACTACCGCCAACGAAAGAAGCCTCTATGCTTTATCAATTGCATGAGCTCAACCGCAGCCTGCTCAATCCCCTGATCCAATGGGCGGAAGCCTCGTCCAAGCTGTTCAGCGATCCGGTGTCTCCATTGGCCTATACGCCTTTTGCGCAACCCATCGCCGCCGGCTACGAACTGATGTATCGCCTAGGCAAGGACTACGAGAAGCCGCAATTCGGCATCAACTCGGTCGCCATCAAGGGTAAGGACGTCAAGATTATCGAAGAAGTGGCAGACGAGAAATCGTTCTGCACGCTGCTGCATTTCAAGAAGGATTTGAGCGCGAAGGCATTTGCCGCACTCAAACAACCGACCATTTTGTTGGTCGCCCCCTTGTCCGGCCATCATGCCACCCTGCTACGCGATACCGTGCGCAGCCTGCTGGTCGAGCATGATGTCTTTATCACCGACTGGCGCGACGCGCGCATGGTGCCGCTGACCGAAGGTCCGTTCCACCTGCACGACTACATCTATTACATTCAGGATTACATCCGTCAACTGGGACCGAACCTGCATGTGATTTCAGTGTGCCAGCCGACCGTACCGGTACTGGCTGCAATTTCGCTGATGGCGAGTGAGCGCGATCCGCACCTGCCCAAATCCATGACCATGATGGGCGGTCCGATTGATCCACGCAAATCGCCCACCCAGGTCAACAACCTCGCCACTGAAAAGCCGTACTCGTGGTTTGAGAATCAGGTCATACACAGCGTCCCGGCCAGCTATCCCGGCTTTGGGCGCAAGGTTTATCCGGGCTTCCTGCAACATGCCGGCTTCATCGCAATGAATCCGGGCCGCCACGCACAAAGTCATTGGGACTTCTACATGCACTTGCGTGAAGGCGACAACGAATCGGCGGAAGAACATCGCAAGTTTTACGATGAGTACAACGCCGTATTGGACATGCCTGCCGAGTACTATCTCGAAACGATCAAGACGGTATTCCAGGAACACCGTTTGCCGCTGGGTACGTGGGAAGTCGAAGGCAAGCTGGTCAAGCCGCAAGACATCAAGACTGTGGCGCTGTTCACCATTGAAGGTGAACGCGATGACATTTCCGGCCTGGGCCAGACCCATGCCGCGCAGGAACTGTGTTCGTCCATCGCAAAATCCAACAAGCAGCAATTCACCGCACCACAGTGTGGGCATTACGGTATCTTTTCCGGTCGCAAATGGCGTGACATCATCTGCCCGAAAATTACCGACTTTATTGCGAAGCATTCTTAATTAGCGCGGCCCGAAGCTAAAAAATCGGGCTGCAAACCCCTTCCCTGCCTTTTCTATTTGGCGCAGTCGCCCGGATAAGACGATAATCTTGTTTTATCCCTTACACGACTGCTGTGTCCCCACCTAGCCCAAAATCGCTCGCCGATCAGCTTGAAGATCTGCTGCCCCAAACGCAATGTACGAAATGCGGCTATCCCGCATGCCGTCCGTATGCTGAAGCGATCGCCAACGGCAGCGCCAACTACAACCAATGCCCGCCCGGTGGTATCGAAGGCGTCGCGCGTATGGCGAAATTGCTGGGCAAGCCTGTCATCCCCATCAATCCGGTCAATGGTCATGAACGGCCACGCCCGGTTGCCGTTATCGACGAAAGCCTGTGCATAGGTTGCACGCTGTGCATCCAGGCGTGCCCGGTCGACGCCATCGTCGGTGCCGCCAAGCAAATGCACACCATTGTCAGCGACCTGTGCACTGGTTGCGACCTGTGCGTCGCGCCCTGCCCGGTCGATTGCATTGCAATGGTCGACGTCACTCCCGGCAAAACTGGTTGGGATGCATGGTCAC
>JBEBUE010000215.1:0-5713 GCA_040393485.1 Herminiimonas sp. | reverse complement strand
TCCCTCTGTCGCATGCAGGTGCTGCTGCATTCCGCGTGATCATTTCCACCGATGCGGCCGGACGCAATAACATCGCCGAGACCAGTGTACGTAGCAATCAAGGCCAAGCCATCGCGAAACTGGACAACCTGGAAGATGGTGCTTACTTTGTCCGCGCCAGTGCGCTGGACGCCGTCGGACTGGAAGGCGTCTCGACGATACAGGCTTTCCGTGTCGACGCGCGTCCATTCCCGCCCTTCCTGCTACAGCCAGGTGCCAAATTCCAGGGGCAGATGCAAGATGGACGCATCCCTGTCACGATGAAATGGGCGCAGGCAGAAAACATCCATACTTACCGCCTGCAGGTTGGCAGCGATCCGGCATTCAAGACTGTCATCGTCGACCAGATTGCAGACGCAAGTGCCGATCAGATGGTGGTGCCGCTCCCCAGTGGAAATTACTATTGGCGTGTCGCATCCATCATCCAGTCTGGCAGCACATCCAAACAAGGTCCGTTCGGCGATGCAAAACCATTGAATGTGTCAGCGGGCCTGGACGCACCATCCGCCAGCATCGGCCAGAAAGAAATCCATTTTTCCTGGAGTGCAGCACCCGGCCAGCGCTTTACCTTTCAGGTTGCCGCCGCGCCGGATTTCAAAACATTGCTGAGCAATATAGAAAGCGACAAAGCAGAAGTTGTCATTCCTCGTCCAGAGGCAGGCACCTACTATGCGCGCGTGCGTAGCATTGATGACGATGGTTTCATCGGCGCTTTTTCACCTGCACAAAAATTCTCGGTGCCATTGCAATGGCGTACTGAGTACGATGCACCGCTGGAATCGCAGGGTCAGCCCCTGGGCACCAGCTACTAATTGCGTCACCCCGGTTTGCATACCCAATACATGACGCCAGATTTGCGAACAATCAAATCGCCATTAAGAAAAGAATGGCGTATTTTCCTGTTCATCATGTTGTTACTGGCGATCCTGCTCGGGTATGAAAATGGCCTGGGCCAGGCCGACCGCTTTATCTATGACAACCTGGTCAAGGCGACACAACGGCCGGCACCGTCCGACGTCGTCATTATCGCGATCGACGAGTTCAGTATTGCCTCACTTGGCCGCTGGCCATGGCAACGACGTACGCACGCGCAATTGCTGGATATCCTGACGGAAGCCAAAGCCAAGGCCGTCGGCATGGATATCATCTTCGCCGAACCGCAATACTTCTCCGATGACGACACCTTGCTGGCGAATGCAATCGCCAATAACAAGCGTACCGTTTTGCCGGTACTGATAGAGCGTACACCTACCGGCCTGCAGCCTACACTGCCGCTGCCGTCCTTTCGCCAGGCGGCCAACAGTCTGGGACATATCCATTTCTCGTTTGAAGCAGACGGTGTAGTCAGGGGCGTCTATCTGCAGGAAAACCTGCATGGCGTATCCTGGCCGCAATTCGCACTGGCCGTTTTCAACGCCGGGAAAGTCAGCGCTACACAAAACCTCGAAGCTGCAAGCAAGGTATCCGACGATTTTCCGGACACGAATCTCAATAATATTTTGGAAGGCGATCACCTGGCACGGATTCCTTATGCCGGCGGTCCTGGTCATTTCAAAATGATTTCTTATATCGATGTTTTGTCAGGCAAGATCCCGGCCAGCTTCTTTACCAATAAATATGTATTGGTCGGCGCGACCGCTGCCGGCATAGCCTCCACCTTCGCGACGCCAGTGACAACCGATCACGAAGCGATGTCCGGCGTCGAAATCAACGCTAACGTCCTGACCGGCCTGATAGAAGATCGCAGCATCAGCACCGCCGCGCGCTGGCAGACCATACTCTTTACGCTACTGTCCACTTCACTCGCCCTGTTGGCCTGCCGCTACTTCTCGCCGTTCGGCGCGCTCGGCCTGACACTTTTCCTGGCCAGCCTGATCAGTGCGCTAACGTATGGCGCCTTCCTTGAAGAACTATGGATACCGCCTAGCGCGGCCATCTTGATGGTGGTCATCGTATATCCGCTGTGGAGTTGGCGTCGGCTTGAGGCAGCCCTTGCCTACCTGAGCGAAGAGTTTGCCCGCCTGAACCAGACTACCCCCATGGTTTTGCGTCATGGCAACGAAACCGTGCGCATCAAAAATTCGGATTACCTGGATAGGCAAATCGCTGCCATCCGTATTGCCGCCAATCGCTCACGCGATATGCATCAATTTGTGATCGACAATCTGAACAGCATGCCGGATGCCACCCTGGTCTTATCGCAAACGGGTGAGATCCTGATGTATAACCGCATCGCCCGTGATTACTTCGCAACGCTGAATCTGGACAAGACACAAACTCCGACGCTGGAAGCAATTTTTTCCAGATTTGACATGCCGCAGGAAGCTGGTACCAAACACGCAGACTGGCGTGTGGCCTTGCTGCATTCAACACCAGGCAATACCGCAGTGGAAATTGAAACACGCGACATGAACAAGCGTGAATTCCTGATCAAATCCGCACCATCACGTATGACCGACGGTTCGATGCTGGGCTGGATAGTGTCACTGATCGACGTCACCAGCCTGCGGGCTGCGGAGCGCCGTCGTGAAGAAAGCCTGAACTTCATTTCACATGATATGCGGGTGCCGCAATCATCCATCCTCGCTTTGATTCAGTTGCAACGCAATCCGAGCACAGCATTTGAAATTCCTGAATTTCTTAACCGCATAGAAAAGTCTGTCGAGACCACGCTTAACCTGGCCGACGACTTTGTACACCTGGCCAAAGCCGAATCGCAATCGTATCAACTACAGGACACTGATTTCTCATCGCTGCTAGCCGAGGCCGCCGACGATATGTGGGCCTTCGCGCATAGCAAGTCCATCAGCATCGTCGTGCAAGCAGAGGAAGTCGAGAACTGCTGGCTGAACGTCGATCGTTCGCTGGTCATACGTGCACTCGGCAACCTGTTATCGAATGCAGTCAAATTCAGCCCCAAGGGCTCAGAAATCATGTGTAGCGCCAAGCCTGTGCATACATCCAGCGGCAGCGTAATCGTATGCAACATCAGTGACCACGGCAAAGGGATTGCCGAAGCAGATCGCACGGCGATCTTTTCGCCGTTCCTGCGCGCCGACGAACAGGATCACGATGGCGTCGGGCTGGGGCTGGCCTTTGTAAAAATGGTGGTTGAACGCCACCACGGCAGCATAGAAGTCAGCAGTATCCTCGGCCAGGGGAGCACCTTCACCATCACCCTGCCGTGTGTAATTGGATAGATTAATTAAAAAACGGAGTAAGAGAGTAAGCCATGAGAATAGCGTCACTGGAAGATGATCCGATCGAATCTCAACTGATCAATCAGGTCATTACCGATGCAGGCCATGAATGTACGTCATTTGCGGATGGAAAATCGCTGATCGCTGCATTAAAGACACAGCGCTTCGATATCCTGATACTGGATTGGCATTTACCCGACATGACGGGCAAGGATGTCATCGAATGGGTACGCAGGAACATCGGCGAGAACATCATCGTGATGTTCCTCACCAATCGCGTACTGGAAGAAAACATCGTTGCCGGACTGATGGCTGGCGCCGATGATTACATGACCAAACCGATACGCGAAGCGGAACTGTCAGCCCGCATCCACGCCTTGTCTAAACGTATACGCCATGTATCGGAAAGTGATGCAGCAGTAGTTGCACCGCAGGCGACTGCGGTAGAAGTCGGTATTTTCAATTTTGATCTGATGCGAAAAACCGCCACCATACGCGGCGAACCAGTCGAGTTGAAACCCAAGGAATTTGATATTGCGGCGCTGTTTTTCCAAAACATCGGGCAATTGATTTCGCGCGAACGCATCATGGAAGAAGTGTGGGGACGCGAGCTCATGATGACTTCACGCACGCTGGATACACATATGTCGCAAGTCAGGACCAAGCTGCAACTGAAACTGGACAACAATGTACGCCTGACGACGGTGTACACGATAGGCTATCGTCTCGATACTTTCTAAGTGTGATTCACACTATGCTGGATAGCCGCGCCAGTTTGAGTTTGGCGGCTGCCAGCATATCCAGATACTCCTGCGAACGGAAAAAGTTGTATTCCACTACCCGTTGCCGCGCGATCTCATCATCCGGATACACCTCGGTCGCCGGATGACACATGATCAGCATGCCGGGCTGTGCCGCCGCCAGCCACTCCTTGAAGCAATTCCCGTAATCCGCGCGATCAAAACCATATACCCCGGCGAAACCGTGGTTGGTCTTGATACCGGATACGTTTAAACCGGCTGCCAGTTTCTGCCCGCCCAGGTATTTCAGGATTTGCGGCTTGCCACCCCATGCAGGATTCGCCGGCACTGTATTGCGTACCCAGATAGGCTTGCCTGCGTAGCGACGTTTGATCACTTGCAGTACGATCTGGCGCACGCCCGGCAATTGATGCACATGCTGGTGACCGTCGATAAAGTCGGGTGCTTGGCCATATCCTTCTTCGAACGCATCCAGTTGCCGCTCCAGTTCCTGCTGCAGGCGCCCTGCATTCATCCCGTTCAGCAAGCTACGCAAGATCACGGCATGCAAGCCAGGCATACGCTTCTGGCCAAAGCCCTCCGTCAGATTGAAATGCATGCCGATATCCGCCTGCCCCTTGTGCTCGCGTATCGCAGGTGCAGCTATATTCTTCCAGTTGGGTGCTGTACTAAAACAGCTGACCGCACTCAGGCGGCCGAACGACAGCAATTGCAGGATGCCCGCATCGATACCGGAGTTCTGCGCATAGTCATCGGAGCAAAGTGCGATCGGAGTCATGGTCTATATTGTTTCTTACGTATGTGCAGCATGGCGAAAAGCCCACAGCCGGCTCAGGATATAAGTCATCACCGCTACCGTGAACACAACGATGGCCAGTGCCACGTAATACGGCAAGCCGGCGTAACGCAGCAACAAATAAAACAGTAATTCATTCATGCAAAAACCCAGTACCGCTACCGCAAGGAAGCGCATGAACGATTGCTTTGCACCATCAACATGACTGGCAACCGCATCGGAAAAAGTCCAGTGCCGATGGCCAAAATAACTGACCCAGAAAGCGACGATGAAACCACCGACATTCGCCAGTAAAGGCGCAACGTGCAACAGCTCCACCAGCCCGATGACCACCCAGTAATGCACTGCCGCAGCCATCAAACCGACGATACCGAAACGCATTACACGCAACAACTCCATCAGGCGCATGGCGTACTGTCTTTATCGCTGGAGCTGTTTACAGTCGTTGCAGGTCCATTGTTAATATCGTGTGCGACGACATACAAGGGACGCTTTTTGACCTCGTCATACACGCGGCCCAGGTATTCACCCAACACCCCGATGGAAATCAGTTGCACCCCGGAGAAGAACATCAGGCCGGCAGCCAGCGTAGACCAACCCGGTACATCGTTACCAAACAACAGCGATTCACCGGCAATCCAAAACGCGTACAGGATCGCCAGGATGGAAATCACAAAGCCAACCGCGCTCCAGATCCGCAGCGGCAAGGTGGTAAACGCGGTCACTCCCGCCATCGCCAGGCGACCCAGGCTACGGTAATTAAAACTGGACACACCGGTCGCACGATCCGCCGGTACAAACGGCAAGGCTATGCTGCTGAAACCGACCCAGGCGTACAAGCCTTTCATGAAACGATTCCGTTCCGGTAACTGGCGCAAAGCATCTACGACCTTTTTATCCATCAGGCGAAAATCGCC
>JBEBUE010000214.1:0-5721 GCA_040393485.1 Herminiimonas sp. | reverse complement strand
GCATCGTCGATCTGAACGATAACAAACCCATGCCCTGAGATAGCACAGGCCATAAAAAAAGCGTCCGGTTGGACGCTTTTTGATTTCCTCCCGCCTCACGCAGTAGCCACTGCCTCCTCCTTCAGCAGAGGCAATACCGGATTCCAGCAAGCGAGGCGTTCGCCATTCAATGAAATCACTTGTGGCTGCTCGCGCGTGCATTGTTGTTGCGCATTGCTGCAACGTGGCGCAAAGCTGCATCCCGGTGGCAAGGCCGACAAGTCTGGTGGAGATCCAGGTACGGCCAACAAAGGCTTGCCGCGATTTTCGGTATTCACTGTGGATGCCAGCAAACCAGCCGTATAAGGATGACGCGGACTATGCACGATACCGGCTACTGAATTTTCTTCCACGATGCGACCGCCATACATCACAGCAATCTTGTCGGCAACTTCGACGGCTGCGCCTATATCGTGTGTAACAAAAATCACCGACATACCGGTTTCTTTTTGCAATTCACGCAGCAACAACAGGATCTGGATTTGTACCGTTGCATCCAGTGCTGTGGTCGGCTCATCGGCCAGCAAAAGCCTGGGCTTGCAGGCCAGTGCCAGGGCAATCATTGCACGTTGGCGCATACCGCCGGATAACTCATGCGGATACGCATCGTAACGCCGACGTGCCTGCGGTATCTGCACCCGTTCCAGCATTTGCAGGGCGCGTTGCATCGCCGTGCGGTGGTCAACGGCCTCATGTGCACGTATCGCTTCGGTAATCTGCTGCCCTATCGTGTAGACAGGATCAAAGGCCAGGCCTGGCTCCTGGAACACCATGGACACGGTACCGCCGCGATAGGCTTCCAGCTCACGGCCTTGCAGTGCCAGCACATCCCTACCATCGACTTCCATGCTGCCACTGATACGCGTGGTGCGTTGCGGATGCAGGCGCAACAAGGTACGCAGGGTCACACTCTTGCCGGAACCGGATTCACCCAGCAAACCCAGTACTTCACCAGGCTGCAAATCAAAACTAACCTTGTCCAGCGCATGCGCACGGCGATTACCGACAAACTCCACCGTCAGGTCACGTACCGATACCAAAGGTTTACTCATGCTGCCACCTCCATCAGGTTTTGTGTGTGACCGGATTGCGGGTCGTTCATATGGCAGGCAACGGTATGCGCAAGATTGCCCTCTGCGGCCATCAGGGCCGGCACCTGCGCCGCGCACACGGCTTCGGCATGCGGGCAACGCTCGCGGAACCGACAGCCGCTGGGCGGGTTGATAGGATTAGGCGGGTCGCCGCTGAGTGGCGTATGTTGGGTGCGGTTCGCCGGGTCCATAGACGGCACCGCGGATAACAAGGCGCGCGTATAAGGATGGCGTGCGTTACCGTAAATATCCTCTACCGGCCCCATCTCCACCACCTGCCCCATATACATCACCATGACTTCATCGCTGATGTAATGCACCACGTGCAAATCATGCGAGATGAAAAGATAGGTCAGATCATGCTCTGCCTTTAACTCTTGCAAGAGATTCAGAACTTGCGCCTGCACTGACTTATCCAGCGCCGCCACCGCCTCGTCCAGGATCACCAGACGCGGTTCGAATGCCAAGGCACGCGCGATGTTCACGCGCTGACGCTGGCCGCCTGACAACTCATGCGGATAACGCGACGCAAATTGTTCCGGCTTTAAACCCACACGTGCCAACAGAGCATGTGCGCGTTCAGTTGCCTGCGCCTTTGAAACGCCATGTGCCTGCGGACCGTAAGCAACGGTTTCACTGATCGTCAGACGCGGATTCAGCGATGCGAAGGAATCCTGAAACACCATTTGCAGGTTACGGCGGAACTCTTTGAATTCAATGCCACCAAATTCTGCCACGCCTTCACCGTCAAAAATCATGCTGCCGCTATCAGGCGTCACCAATCGCGCAATCAAGCGCGCGGTCGTCGATTTGCCGCAACCGGATTCACCGACTATGCCCAGCGTCTTGCCCTTGGCAACCGAGAAGCTGACGCCGTCAACGGCATGCACGAATTTACGTTCGCGCTGGAACAAGTCGCCACGCACCGGAAAATACTTTTTCAAATCCTTGATCATCAACAAGGGCTGTGCAGGACCGCCCCGGTCTGTTGAAGCCAGGTTTATAGTTTCTTGTTTCATCGGCGTATATCCATAGCAGAACGCACACCATCAGCCAGCAGGTTGAAGCCAATGGACGTGACAAAAATCAACAAGCCCGGCAAAGCCGCGACCCAGGGATTACGGAAAATGGCCGAACGCAGTGTATTCAGCATCAGGCCCCATTCAGGCTCTGGTGGTTTGACACCCAGGCCGAGGAAAGACAAGCCTGCCGCCAGGATCATGCTGACGCTAAGCAGGCCGGTCGCATACACAAATACCGGCCCCAGCACATTGCCAAGTACATGTACACGGATGATAGAAAACGCACTCGCGCCGCTCATGCGCGCCGCTTCGATGTAGTCGAGCTTACGCACCTGGGTCGTCACGCTTTCTGCGACGCGGACCACTTGCGGCACAAAGACCAGTGTCAAGGCGAGGATGCTGTTCGTCATGCCAGGACCAAGCGCACCGGAAATAGCGACTGCCAGCAAGACCGACGGGAAGGCATAGAACACATCCAGCACGCGCATGATGATCATGTTCAGGCGACCGCCGACATAACCCGCCAGCAAGCCGATGGAGGTACCTATACCAAAGGCGGCCAGCACCGGCGTCACGCCCATCAGCAGCGACAGCCGACCGCCATACATCAGGCGACTCAACATATCGCGCCCCAGCTCGTCCGTACCGAGCAGATAGCCCTCGCTACCGATCGGCAACAAGCGTCGTATCATGCTGCCCTTGTATGGATCCATCGGAGCCAGCCACGGTGCGAATACCGCCGCACATACGATCAGGAAAACCACCAGTGCCGCTGTCATGGCAACCGGATCGCGCATCAGCTGGCGCAAGACTTTGCTCCAGTATCCACGCGCCGGTGTCGGCATGACGGGAACCGCGACCTGCGGTGCAAAATTCAAAGAGAAAGCCATAGTCAACGTCCCATACGTGGGTCAAGCATCGGTTGCAGGATATCGACGATCAGATTCAAGCCGACGAAGAACATGCACAGCACCAGGATCGTGCCCTGCAGCAGCGGCATATCGCGCTGGAAGATAGCGGTATTGAGCAGGAAGCCGGTGCCCGGCCACGCGAACACGGTTTCCACCAGAATCGAACCGCCCATCAGGTAACCGATTTGCAACCCCGCTACCGCGAGTACGGTTGGCGCGGTGTTTTTCGCGATATGGCGGAAGATGGCACGATTACTCAGGCCACGTGCGCGCAGGGCAACCACGAACTCCTGTTCCAGCATATCGGCCACCAGCGCACGCACGGTGCGCGTAATGATGCCCATGGGAATCACTGCCAGCGTAACCGCCGGAAGGATCAAATGACGTATATGTTCGTAATCCCACAACCACTCGGACGAGCCGCCGGGTCCTGCCCCCATTGCCGGGAACCAGCCCAGCCAGATGGAAAAAATAATCGTTAGTACGAGTCCCAGCCAATAGTGCGGCACGCTCACGCCTATGACGGACAAAAAGGTGGCGATGCGGTCGATCCAGCCGCCGTGCCAGTAACCGGCCAGCGCACCCAGCACACAACCGAACAACACACCAATGAAACCGGCAACCCCGGCCAGCAGCAAGGTATTGCTAACGGCACTCATCACTTCGGTCACTACCTGACGACCGGACGCAATGGACGTACCCAAATCACCCTGCACCGCACGCAGCAACCACATGCCGTATTGCACCGGCACCGGCTTATCAAGGCCATAGGCACTCTTGAGTGCGGCAATCACATCGGCAGGCGCATCAGCTGGCGCAATCGCATTTAAAGGATCGCCAGGTGCCAGATACACCAGCATGAAAGACAACACGGTCACGCTCAGTGCAATTGGAATTGCATATAGCAAACGCTTCAAAATATAGGAAAACATGGACAACTTTCAGTGATACAGCAAGGGTGGACGAGGCGCCAGCGCCCCGCCCTTCACGCTTTGTTACATACGGATCGTGGTCAGATCCTGGAACCAGTGTTGAGCCTGGATAAAGCCCTTCACTTTTGGCGAAATCACGTGCGGATTGACGTCATGTACGACCCACAGCATCAAGGCATCGTCGACCATGGCCTGGTGCACTTGCGCCAGCAATTTGTCCTGTGTCTTGACGTCGAAGGTGGTGCGGATCTGATCCAGCTCTGCATCTACTTTCGGATTCGACCAGCCGCCCCAGTTCACACCGTTCGGTGCAACATAACGGCTGTCAGCAAAACGGGTCAGCGCGTAGAACGGATCAGCCGTCACATAACCAAGGTTGATCGCGGTGATACCTTTGCCGGCGTTGATATCGCCCTTGGCACCACTACGCCAGTGCAGATACAAGGTTTCGAGTTCCACTACTTCGAACTGCACCTGGATACCGATCTCTGCCAGGCTTTGCTGGATGTACTCATTCATAGGCAAGGACAACATCTGGCCGGTACCACCTTGCGCGATCACGATCTTCGCTTTCAGTGGCTTGCTTGGGCTGTAACCGGCTTGCGCCATCAGGGCGCGTGCAGCAGCGAGGTCATACTTGATTTTGAAAGTCGGTTTACCGAACCAGGGGCTGGTCGGATCGAGCTGACCATAAGCAGGTACTGCCAGGCCATTCATCAATGCCACGATGCCGCTGCGATCAACTGCCAGGTTGGCTGCCTTACGCACACGGATGTCAGTCCATGGCGAACCAGGCTGGGTGCTGAAGTGGTAAGGCCAGACGTGTGGTGTCACGTTGGTTACCAACTTGAAGCCCGAGCTTTTCAGTTGCGGCAAGACATCAGGTGGTGGCGTTTCAATGATGTCGACCTGGCCATTCAGTAATGCATTGGCGCGGGTCAGCGCATCAGGGATAGGCAGCAGGATCACGCGATCGGTTTGTGCCAGACGTGACTTATCCCAGTAACCAGCATTCTTGACCAATTCGGCGCGTTCACGCGGCACCAGTTTGTCGAGTTTGAACGGACCGGTACCGGATGCTTGCGATGCAAACTTATTCCAGTCGCGGCCAACCTTTTCCCATTGCGCCGGGCTGGAGATCAGGAACCATGGCAATTGATAAGGGAACAGCGCGTCGACTTCCTTGGTCGTAATTTCTACCGTGTTGTCATTGACCTTGCGATACGAAACGATGGACGGAATGCGCGGACGTACTTGCGCGCTTTGCTTGGCATCGAACTGCGGTGATTTGTCGTTCAATACCTTGTCCAGATTCCACACTACGGCGTCTGCCTTGAAGTCGGAACCGTCATGGAATTTCACGCCTTTGCGCAGCGTGAACAGCCATTTCTTTTGATCCTTGGGATCAACCTTCCACTCCGTTGCGAGGCCCGGAATCAGCTTGCCCGGACGGGTACCGATGTTCGCTTCCCACGCGATCAGCGGATCGTAAATTGTGTGACCTGTAAATTGATAAGCACCAGCACCGCGATCCGGCTGGCCTGTAGTCAGCGGAATGTCCGCCATCGAGATTCCATAACGTGCTACTGTTTCCGCGTGTACCCCCGAATGCAGTGCCAGCGCGACCGGAACCACCATCAACCATCGTGCAACCCATTTGTCCAACGCCATAACAATCTCCCAGTAAATAAGCCACCAAAACAATGTGACATGCCAGAGATAAGCA
>JBEBUE010000213.1:0-5733 GCA_040393485.1 Herminiimonas sp. | reverse complement strand
GTACGGCCAGGCACGTTGTACAGAATCACAGGCAAATCAACCGCTTCAGCGATTTTCTTGAAGTGCTGGTACATGCCTTCCTGAGTAGGACGGTTGTAGTAAGGCACAACTTGCAGCGATGCATCCGCGCCCACATCCTTGGCAAACTGGGTCAACTCAATGGCTTCAGAGGTCGAGTTACCACCTGTACCAGCAATGACAGGAACCCGCTTGGCAGTGTGTTCTACGGTGACGCGGACCAGCTCACAATGTTCTTCAACTGAGACCGTTGGCGATTCGCCGGTAGTACCGACGATCACGATACCGTCTGTACCTTCTGCGATGTGCCAATCAATCAATTTACGCAGGCCCGGGATATCGAGTGTACCGTCGGCGTGCATGGGAGTAACGATTGCGACTAAGCTGCCCTGAATCATAGTAGTGTGTGAGCGAAAAAATTAGATAATATTAGATTGTAGCGGATCGCCCGCTTATGTGGTGCGGTCTTGCAAAGAATAGAAGCTCAATTTAAACGTAGATTGGTGACATTCGGGCCGTTATCAGCCTTGTTTCCTGCCTTGACCAGGCAAATTCTTTGCACCACTGCCGGCTTAGGTTCCTCGACGTAACCATCCTCGTAAGCCACGACTAGCAAGCCGTACTCACGCGCAACCTCCAGCAACTCTCCATGCGCCAGCAAAAAGTCAGGATTAGACGGCTTGCCAAATTGCTCATTTCCCAGCGCGAAGGTTTCGTAGATCAGTACGCCATGCTCCGCCAGGCTTGCGACTATGCAGCCCCAGAGCGGGCGATGCAGATAGTTGGTGACGACGATGCCCGCAAACCGGGCGGCAGAAAACGGCCAGGTTTTGGCCGGATCATCGGTTTCCAGATCGACTTGCATAGTCTGGATGCCGGCACCGGCAGCCAAAGCCAGCGCTTCAGCATTCCGGTCCACTGCCAGCACCGCATGTCCGTGCTGCGCCAGCAAGCGGCTATGGCGCCCGGCACCGCATGCCAGATCCAGGACTTCACCATCCGGAATCAGCGGCGCGAAGCGCGTAATCCAGGCTGAAGCCCGATCCAGCGCATTGTGTGCGTTTGTACCTGGAATCTGCATCAGCTGTTGTAGCTCAAGCCCATCGCATCACGTACTTCGCGCATGGTTTCTTGCGCCAGTGCACGTGCCTTGTCACGACCATCGGCCACGATCGCTCGCAACAACTTAGGATCATCCAGGTATTTCTGCGCACGTTCGCGCATAGGTTCCTGCTCTTTCAGCACGCCATCAATCACCGGCTGTTTGCACTCGAGGCAACCGATGCCGGCTGACTTGCAACCCTTGACGACCCAATCCTTGGTCTCGGTATCGGAATACACCAGATGCAACTGCCAGACCGGACATTTTTCCGGATCGCCCGGATCGGTGCGACGGATACGCGCCGGATCGGTCGGCATGGTACGAATTTTTTTGGTCAGTGTTTCCTTGTCTTCACGCAGCGTGATCGAATTGCCGTAGCTCTTCGACATTTTCTGGCCATCCAGTCCCGGCATGCGCGACGCCTCCGTCAGGCGTGCCTGTGGCTCGATCAGGATTTGTTTGCGAGTACCCGCCAGATAGCTGAACAGGCGTTCACGATCCGCCGCGCCTATGCTTTGCGCACCATCCAGCAAAGTCCTGGCATGCGCCAATGCTTCTGCACTGCCCTGCTCCTGATAGGCACTGCGCAGGCTGGCATATTCCTTACCTTGCTTGCCACTCAATTTCTTCAGCGAGTCTTTGACTTTCTCTTCAAAGCCTTTTTCTTTGCCGTACAGATGATTAAAGCGACGCGCGATTTCACGCATCATTTCAATGTGCGGGATCTGATCAGCACCGACCGGTACCTGACTGGCGCGATAGATCAATACGTCTGCCGCCTGCAATAGCGGGTAACCAAGGAAGCCATAGGTCGCGAGGTCGCGATCAGCCAGTTTTTCCTGTTGGTCCTTGTATGTCGGAACACGTTCCAGCCAGCCCAGCGGTGTCACCATCGACAGCAGCAAATGCAATTCGGCATGCTCCAGCACTTGCGACTGGATAAATAACGTCGATTTGGCCGGATCGATACCAGCCGCCAACCAGTCAATCAGCATTTCCCAGGTACTGGTTTCGATGATGCTCGGATCATCGTAGTGAGTCGTCAGTGCATGCCAGTCCGCCACAAAAAACAGACAAGGCACTTCGGATTGCATTTTGATCCAGTTCTTCAGCGCACCGTGATAATGGCCAAGGTGCATCGCGCCCGTGGGGCGCATACCGGAAACAACGCGATCAGTAGACATAAGAACTCAGTTCAGTAAAAAAGTAAGAGGAGAAATCAACAACAGCAAACCGGTTTCAGCGATCGCCATCACCGGCATCATCCAGAAGTGCAGCACCTTCAAAAAGACCAGTGCCAGCACAATAAAGAAACCATACGGTTCCAACTGTGCAAACTTGTAAGCATACTTGTTCGGCAGCAGGCTGGTCATGATACGCCCGCCATCCAGCGGTGGAATCGGAAACAGGTTAAACGCAAAAATCACGAGGTTGGTCAGGATACCGGCCTGTGCCATACGCATCAAGAATTCTTCGGTAGAGCCGAAGGCGTGCAGGAAGACCGCCAGCAACATCCACATCAGGGCCATGACCAGGTTCGCAGCCGGACCAGCCAGCGCGACAAAAGCCATCTGCTTCTTGGGATTGCGCAAATTGCCGAAATTGACCGGCACCGGCTTCGCGTAACCGAACAAGAAGGGGCTGCCAGCGAAATACAGCACGATAGGAATCAGCAAGGTACCGATAGGATCTATGTGTTTGATCGGATTCAGGCTCATACGCCCCTGCGCATAGGCCGTGGTATCGCCAAAGTATTTGGCGGCGTAGGCATGGGCAGCTTCATGCAAAGTAATCGCGAACACGATCGGCAATGCATAAACGGAAAAGGTTTGAATAAGGTCGTTCATCGGCAGAATTTTATCAGAGGGGAAGCCGTCGTTTGTGACAACAGCTAAAGCAATTGGATATATACCCCCTCAGGACGTGCATGGCGGCATACAGGGCGCGCTTGCCGACAACAGCCGACAAACGCGGTGGAAAAGACTGATTAAAGGCCGAACAGCGCAACATCGCCGCGCCCTTGGCGCTGCAATACAGGTTCGCCGCTGGTCAGGTCGATCACAGTGGTCGGCTCGAAACTGCAGGCACCACCGTCGATGACCAGGTCGACCACCTTGTTCAGGCGGTCGCGTACATCTTCAGGATCAGTCAGCGGTTCGTCTTCGTCCGGCAGGATCAGCGTGGTGCCCAGCAAAGGCTGCGCCAATTCTTCCAGCAAGGCATGCACGATACGGTTTTCCGGCACGCGCAAACCGATGGTCTTGCGCGACGGATGGCTCAGGCGACGCGGAACCTCCTTGGTCGCTTCGAGGATAAAGGTGTAAGCACCCGGCGTGGCGGCTTTCAGCAAACGGTACTGCTGATTGTCTACCTTCGCGTAGAGCGAAATCTCGCTGAGGTCGCGACACAACAAGGTCAAATGATGCTTGTCATCGACATTACGGATACGGCGCAGACGTGCCACCGCGTCCTTATCATCGAGATGACAGACCAGCGCATAACAGGAGTCGGTCGGTAAGGCGACAATGCCGCCATCCCTGACGATTTGTGCGGCCTGGCTGATCAATCGTGCTTGCGGATTGTCAGGATGGATTTGAAAAAATTGACTCATAAAATAAGGGCGGCGGCGGCTTTTAAGCCACCGCCGCCACGCGTTCCTTTTTTAAAAGATTATCGCAGGTTACGCAATGCGGCAATACGATCTTCGATAGGTGGATGGCTGGAGAACAAGGCAGCAAATCCAGGTTTATCGTTAATACCCAGCGAAGCCAGGCCTTCCGGCAAGCTGGTCGGCTCGATGCCACCCAGACGTGCCAATGCTTTCATCATCGGTTGCGGGCTACCCAGCAATTTGGCGGCACCGGCATCCGCACGGTATTCACGATGACGCGAGAACCATGCAACGATCACCGAAGCGGCAATACCAAACACGATTTGCGACACGATCACGGTGATCGTATAACCGATACCTTGGCTATTATTGTTATCACGTGAAATCGCACGATCCACAAAGTAACCAACCACACGTGACAAGAACACGACGAAGGTATTGACCACACCTTGCACCAGCGTCATGGTCACCATGTCGCCATTGGCAACGTGAGCCACTTCATGCGCGAGTACGGCTTCGACTTCATCTTTCGTCATGCTTTGCAGCAGGCCGGTCGATACCGCCACCAAAGCCGAGTCGCGGAAGGCACCGGTCGCAAATGCATTCGGTTCACCGTCGTAAACAGCGACTTCCGGCATCTTGATGCCGGCACGTTGCGCCAGCTTGCTGACGGTATCAATCAACCACAGCTCGGTACTCGACGACGGCGCATCGATCACGCGCGCGCCAGTCGACCATTTCGCCATCGGCTTGCTGATCAGCAGCGAGATGATAGAGCCTGTAAAACCAACCACCAGCGAGAACACCAGCAGCATAGGCAAATTCAGCCCAGCCTGCGAGATAAAGCGGTCTACGCCCAGCAGCGACAGGACCACAGACATCACCGCGATGACTGCAATATTCGTCGCGATGAACAGGAAAATACGTTTCATTCAATAGCCTCCAGAGGGGGTTAAGAGCGATTCCTAAATAAGACCGCAATCGAAAATTTCAATAGTGTAACGCACTGTTTTTAACGAAATCTTCACAAATTTCACCACCCCCATTGATGCCAGACCGGCTTTACGCCCGGCGGCAATGGCGGCAAGGCGCCCAGATCAACGCGCGACTCACCTGGACCATGAAAATCAGAACCGCGTGACGCGAGAAAATCATAGTCCTTTGCCACCTTCGCATAGTAGTCATACTGATCGACAGTATGGCTACCTGTCGTCACTTCGATTCCGACACCGCCGAAGGATTTAAATTCCTTAAACAAGGCGTCAAATGCGAGATCAGTAAATTTATATCGTCCCGGATGCGCGATCACGGCGATACCGCCGGCAGCACGTATCCAGTCCACCGAATTCTGCAAGGTCGCCCAGCGATGCGGGACAAAACCCGGTTTGCCCTCGCCCAAGTAATTAGCAAAAACATCATGCAAGTTTTCGCACAAACCCAGTTCGATGATGTAGCGCGCAAAGTGAGTACGCGAAATCAGATCGGGGTTATCAACAAATTTCAGCGCCCCTTCATAGGCACCATGGATACCGATTTTTTCCAACTGCGCGGCAATTTCACGCGCCCGCGGTTCACGCCCGCCGCGTGTAGCAGCGAGGCCTTGCACCAGCGTTGGATTGGTTTCATCGATCTGTAAGCCGACGATGTGGACAGTCTGTCCTGACCAGGTAATGGAAATCTCCACGCCTGCGACAAACGGCAAATCCAGCGCAGCAGCAGCCGCCCGCGCTTCGGCCAGGCCACCTACTTCATCATGGTCCGTCATCGCCCAGACGTCGACGCCATTCGCCTTGGCACGTGCAGCCAGGGCTGTCGGCGTGAGGGTACCGTCAGAGAAATTGGAGTGGCAATGTAGATCAGCGTTTAACATGCAATTCATTCGTGTTGCACCTGCACAGGCGCATATAAGGATTGTACGCGGGATGGCCGCGATTTGCTGCACGGCAAAAGGTAATCAGCCTGCTCAGGCCAGAAAGCCTTCCATCGCAGCAGCAATCGCTTC
>JBEBUE010000212.1:0-5734 GCA_040393485.1 Herminiimonas sp. | reverse complement strand
CACCGACACAAGGATTTTCAATCCTCTGCTCTACCGACTGAGCTACCAGGCCAAGGCGCGCAAGTATAGCAAAGCTGTTGGGATTTGCAAGCACTAGATGCAATTTAAATTATTGGCAGCCGTTATAATGAGCGTACTGAAATCGTTTTCTCCCTCTTATTTTCACGGATATCCAGCTTTATGCATGTGCAAAGCGACGTTTGTATTATTGGCGACGGGGCTATCGGTAAAGCGGCAGCGCTCGGTTTTGCGCAGGCCGGACTGAAGGTTACTTTGTTAAGCCCGGCGTCGGGCCAGGCTCCTGCCGCCACTGACGATTGGGATGTGCGTGTTTATGCGGTCAACCATATTGCGCATGCCTTGTTATCCTCGGTCAAAGTCTGGGAAGCGCTGGATGCGTCGCGTGTGGCGCCGGTCGATGCGATGGTCGTCAATGGCGACGGTGCTACTGCCGGTGAGCTGGCTTTTGATGCATACGGTGCGCGAGTCGGCGCGCTGGCATGGATAGTCGAAGACCGTAATCTGAACCAGGCGCTGGATGCCGCGTTGAAGTTCGCGTCCAATGTGAACGTCGTGCGCGGTCGTGCCATCGCCTTGCAGACAAATGAAACAGCTGCAAACGTGCAACTGGCGAATGGCGATACCCTGAGTGCCGAGCTGGTGGTCGGTGCCGATGGCGGCCAATCGTGGGTGCGTTCGCAATGCGATATCGATTTTGATTATCGCCCGTATGGCCAGCGCGCTATTGTCTCCAATTTCGCGTGTGAAAAGCCGCATCACGATGTCGCCTATCAATGGTTCTCGGCAGCGGAAGGCATCATTGCCCTGCTGCCTTTGCCTGGACAGCGCGTATCGCTGGTGTGGTCAGCACCGGATGCACTGGCCGAAACCTTGCTGAGAGAGTCGCTGATGCAGATTGCAGCGCGCTTGACCCATTTGGCGGGAGCCAAGCTGGGATCCTTGGTGCCCTTGCAACCCGAAGCTGTGAAATCATTTCCTTTGTCCCTGCTGCGTCCACATGCGATTACTGCGCCACGCGTAGCCTTGATTGGTGATGCCGCGCATGTGGTTCATCCATTGGCGGGCCATGGGATGAACCTGGGGTTTGCCGATGTTGCCGGTTTGATCAAAGCTGTCAGCGAGCGCGGACCGCATAGGGACAGCGGCGATGCGCGCGTGCTGTCTCGTTATGCACGCTCACGCAAGGAAGATATACTCCTGATGCAAGTGACGACGGATGGCCTGGCGCGCCTTTTCGGTACAGATCTGGAGCCTTTGCGTGTGGTGCGCAATTTTGGTTTGAACTTGGTGAACCAGTTGCCTGTCTTAAAAAGGCGCCTGATCGGCCACGCACTGGGTAAGTCCCTATAAAGTTTCTGTAACTTCAGCTAAAAATCTTAAACGGAATCAATATGAAATTAATCAAGGCTGCCGCAGCAGCATTGCTCGGCTTGGCTTTTGTCTCTGCTTTTGCGGAAACAGTACAGGAAGCAGCGGTACGTAAGGCGATCGAACCACGTCTGGGGGACGATGCGAAAGTTGTCTCCGTCAGTAAAACGCCTTATTCCGGCTTATTTGAAGTGCAAGTGAATGGCGACATTATCTACACCGATGCCAAAGCACAGTTTTTATTTGTAGGCCGCATCGTCGATACCAAGACCTATCAGGATTACACCAAGGCGCGCCTGGAAGAAATCAACAAGGTTGCGTTCAGTGATTTGCCGCTGGAGCTGGCAATGAAACAGGTCAAGGGTAATGGCAAGCGCGTCATCGCTGTGTTTGAAGACCCGAACTGCGGATATTGCAAACGTTTCCGCCAGACGCTGGAAGGTATCAACGACATTACCGTTTATACCTTTATGTATAACATCCTGTCGCCGGACTCGATTGCCAAGTCACGCAATGTCTGGTGTTCCGCGGACCGCAACAAAGCATGGGATGACTGGATGCTGAATGGTAAAGCGCCGGCACCTGCATCCGATAAATGCACCACACCGCATGAAAAGGTTTTGGCATTGGGACAAAGAATGGGTGTGACCGGTACGCCGACCATCATTTTCACTGATGGCTCCCGTATCCCGGGCGCGATAGATGCGAAAGCACTGGAAGTTAAGTTGTCCTCGATCAAACAGTAATAACGCTGCTATGGATTTTCCGATGGCCACGCTTGCGTGGCCATTTTCGTATGCGCGTTATGATGGTTGCTGACATCTATGTACTCTGCGCGCTGCGACGGATGCAGCTAAACTAGCGTACTTACACTTAACGGCGGCACAGCATGAAAAACGCAATCCAATACACCATCGTCCCGAAAGATCTGGCCGCGCATTTATATGCAGTCAGCGTGACAGTGAACCAGCCTGATCCAGCGGGCCAGCGCTTTTCCTTGCCGGCGTGGATCCCCGGCAGTTACATGATTCGTGAGTTCGCCAAGAACATCGTGCGTATACGTGCCGAATCGGGTGGTTATGAAGTTGCGTTAAACAAGCTGGACAAACATACCTGGCTGGCTGACATCTGCACTGGTCCGCTGACTGTGTACTACGAAGTCTATGCGTGGGACTTGTCGGTGCGCACCGCGCATCTGGATCAGACGCATGGCTTCTTCAACGGCACCAGTGTCTTCCTGCAAGTGGATGGCCAAGAGCAGCGTGTGCATGAAGTCGATATCCAAAAGCCGCAAGGCGAAGCCTATGCCAAATGGCGCGTGGCGACGGCGATGCGCCAGTTAAAAGCCAAGCGTTATGGTTTTGGTTCCTACATAGCATCGAACTATGATGAGTTGATCGATCATCCGGTCGAGCTCGGCACGTTTGCATTGGCGAGCTTCAAGGCGCATGGTGTGCAGCACGATATGGTGTTCACTGGACGCGTGCCGAATCTGGATCTGCAACGCCTAGGTGCAGATTTGCAGAAGATATGCGAAGCGCAGATTTCGCTTTTTGAGCCGAAGACGCATAGAGCACCGGTAGACCGCTATGTCTTCATGACGATGGTGGTGGGCGATGGTTATGGCGGACTGGAACATCGAGCTTCAACAGCATTGATTTGTTCGCGTGCTGATTTGCCGGTCAAAGGGCAGAAGGAAATGACCGACGGCTATCGTACCTTCCTCGGTTTGTGCAGCCATGAATATTTCCACACCTGGAACGTCAAACGCATCAAGCCAGCCGCTTTCGCTCCTTACGATCTGACGCAGGAAGGCTATACGCCTTTACTGTGGTTGTTCGAAGGTTTCACCAGTTATTACGATGATTTGATGCTGGTGCGCAGCGGTGTGATAGACGAAGCGGCTTATTTGAAGCTGGTTTCTAAAACCATTAATAACGTATTGCGCGGCAGTGGCCGCCACAAGCAAAGCGTGGCGGAATCTAGTTTCGATGCCTGGGTCAAATATTATCGCCAGGATGAGAATGCACCGAATGCCATCGTCAGCTATTACACCAAAGGTTCTTTGGTCGGCCTGGCGCTGGACCTGACCATACGCGAACAAACCAAGGGCAAGAAGTCGCTGGACGATGTGATGCTGGCGCTGTGGCAGCAATATGGTCGTGACTTCTATCAGGATGGCAAAGCGGGACGCGGTGTAACGGAAGAGGAAGTCGATGCTCTTTTCGACAGTGTGACCGGGCTGAAGCTGAAACGGATACTGGATCGCTGGGTACGCGCTACCGAAGATATTCCTCTCGCCAAATTGCTGGCACCGTTCGGCGTCGACTATGCGGATGAGCGTAAGAACGCGAAACCGGGTCTGGGCATGCGTACGGTACGTGACGGCAATGATTGCAAGGTCGCCAGCGTGTACGAAGGCGGCGCGGCGCACAAGGCTGGTTTGTCGGCGGGTGATGTATTGGTCGCCATCGATGACTTGCGTGTAACGGCGACCAATCTGGATAGCTTGCTGGGTCGTTATCGTGTAGGTCAGGCGATAGGTGTGCATGCCTTCCGTCGCGATGAATTGATGATCTTTAATGCTGCGCTGGCGACATCGGATGTGCCCGCAGTTAATCTGAAGAGTACAGACAAACCAGTGACCGCCCTACGCTTGCGCAAGGCATGGTTGAATTTGCAGGATTGAGAAGGAAAGCAGGTGCGCGCGGGTCGCGCACCTGAATAGTGGCTTGCTTAGTTAAACAGGCGTGCCAGTTCTACACCCGGTTCCGGCGCACGCATGAATGCTTCGCCGACCAGGAAAGCGTGGACATCGGCATCGCGCATTTTCTTCACGTCGTCAGGTGTGACAATGGCCGATTCCGTAATGACCAGTTTGTCCGGCGACATGCGTGGCAACAAATCCAGTGTGGTCTGTAGCGAGGTTTCAAAGGTGCGCAGGTTGCGATTGTTGACACCAAGCAGTTTGGTTTTCAGTTTCAGTGCGGCGGTCAGTTCTTCCGCATTGTGTACTTCCACCAAGACATTCATCCCCAGTTCATGCGCGCAGGCTTCCAGCTCTGCCATCAAGCCATGATCCAGCCCTGCCACGATCAACAAGATACAATCGGCGCCCCATGAGCGCGCTTCATACAATTGATATGGATCGATTATGAAATCTTTGCGCAGTGCGGGCAAAGAACACGCCGCACGCGCTTGTTTCAGATACTCGGGCGAACCCTGGAAGAACTGTACGTCGGTCAATACTGATAAGCAGGCAGCACCGTGCTTTTCATAGCTGGCAGCGATCTCAGCCGGATGGAAGTCCGGGCGTATCACGCCTTTGGAAGGTGATGCTTTCTTGATTTCTGCGATGATGCCGGCCTGCCCTGCGGCTATCTTTGCGCGCAGGCTGGCTTCAAAGCCGCGTATCGCTGCACGTGCTTCTTTATTGCTTTCCACTTCGTCACGCAGGCTGGCCAGGCTGCGGTATTTCTTCGCAGCAGCGACTTCGTCAGCTTTGACGTCTAGGATCTTGTTCAGGATATCGGACATGATTTCTTTACCTTGGAGGGCAGCTTACGCTTTGCCTAGTGCTTGTGTAACCTGCACAAATTGTTCGAGTTTGGCACGCGCCGCACCCGATGCAATTGCTGCACGCGCCTTGGCCAGGCCATCAGCGATGGAGTTGCTGACGCCAGCGGCATACAGCGCGGTACCAGCATTCAGAGCGACAATATCGCGCGCCGGGCTGTCTACATTGTCCAGCGCTTCAAATATTTTGGCTTTCGATTCCACCGAATCAGCCACCTTCAGATTGCGGCTGGCGATCATTTGCAGGCCGAAGTCTTCCGGATGGATTTCATATTCGCGGATTTCACCGTTGACCAGTTCGCCGACCATAGTGGCGGCACCCAGCGACACCTCATCCATATTGTCACGGCCCCAGACCACGATTGCATGTTGCGCGCCCAGGCGTTGCAACACGCGTACCTGAATGCCGACCAGATCAGGATGGAATACGCCCATCAGGATGTTAGGTGCACCGGCAGGATTGGTCAGCGGACCCAGGATGTTGAAAATGGTCCGTACACCGAGTTCCTTGCGCACCGGTGCCGCGTGCTTCATCGCGGCATGGTGGTTAGGCGCAAACATAAAGCCGATGCCGGTTTGCGCGATGGACTCAGCGACCAGTTCAGGCTTGAGGTTGATATTCGCACCCAGCGATTCCAGTACGTCGGCACTGCCTGACGATGAGGAAACGCTGCGACCGCCATGTTTGGCGATGCGTGCGCCGGCTGAGGCGGCGACAAACATCGATGCGGTGGAGATATTGAAAGTGTTGGCGCCATCACCACCAGTG